>CANRLX010000032.1 GCA_947631615.1 uncultured Acetatifactor sp. | reverse complement strand
CTGGAGTTGTTGAATACTCGAATACGAACACCTGGATACTTTGTGCGATAGGCTTTTAGTACGGGCAACAAGCAATAAACTGGAGTCATAGTGCAGTATTACGCGAGTTAAGGGCTTATTCTGTCTTGCGTCAACATGGGCTTATTTCCATGGACGCCGTCAGATCCCATTGCGGTATTCTGCTCGTGGAAAACGAAAAGTCCCTATCATACGCTCTGCACGCCAACGAGCAGGCACGGGAAAATCAGAAGCAGAGCAAAGACATCCGGTCGTTCGGCGAGGGGCTGGATCATCTGTGGGTCGCTCCCATCACCTATGAGGGCAACCTTGAGGTGCGCGACCTCATGGTCACAGATTTTACCCAAGAAAACCAAAACTTTGTAGACTTCACCACTCACCAATTGGGCTTGGATCCAAATGACGAAGACGATGCTGATGTGTTCCCCGTGTTCGATATTATGGATGAGATCAAATATGCCATCGGCATACACATCGACATCAATCAAATTCGCACGATAAACCAAGTCATACAGAGATATGACAGAGTCCCGTCGAAAGGACTTGGAGAATCAAATTATAGCTACGCCCTTTTCTGCCGAGAGTGGCAGATGCCATATTATCAAGCAATACTCGATCCAAGGGTAAAGCTGATCTCTATCGATAATCTCTGCTGACGGAGCTGACCCCTTTGCAGCACTTACTCGCCTGCGCTATCCGTTCCATGCAATAGCTTCATCCCATCAAATGAAATCAAATTTACGAGCACATGATATTCCAGCGTATTGGAATTATACTTTCCAGTACGCTGGAATCTGTTTCGCCGGCATGATCCGGCATTCGGGCCGAACTTGTCAACGAAAATTCGTTGTCTGGCTGCCCAATCGACTAAGAAACACCAGCGCGCTCAACTGCCTAATCAAAGCAGCATGCAGAATCTGAACTAGCAATTCCTCAAATTCGTAAAAAACGCGTTTTTTACGAAAAAGCTCTACCGGGGCAAAGCCATCCGCGCTGACATCACCCGCGTGACCCGCAGGCTGGGAGAGGAGATTGCCCAGGTCTACGGCTGAACCCTCCCCGCCAACTGCAGCCCAAAGTTCTAGTGAGTAGTGGGGCCAGACTCCTCATGTTCCCCAAAGTGGACACGCAGGAGCGTTCTGCCAATCTGAACGGTATCTCCGCTCCTAAGTGCACGGGATTTGGCTCCCCAAAGCCTCTCATCATTGACCTTGGTTCCATTCGTGGAATCAAGGTCAGTGATTACAATTCTTTCTCCGTCATAATTAAGTCTGAAATGCTTTCCGGATACCGTAGAATCATCAATGGTAATGTCCGAAGGCGGGGTCCTTCCAAAAATCACCGATCCACCTTCTTCTAAGATAATAGTTCTTGGCTCAGGCCCCTGATATCCATTACGAAATTGTTCAACCGTAACTGAAATACTCCGGCGCACTTTTTCCGGGCGATCATTACTTGGGCGTTCTAAACCTGAGCGTTTTTTACAGTTGACACAGTATTCATCATATATCATCGCATAAAAAGGAATCCCTAAATTAGCTCTGACACAATATTCTAAAAAGTCATTCGCTAGTGCCAGTTTTCCCCTCCTTGTTGCCAACAAGTTGACCACATCATCCTCTGGCAATTCTTTAAACTCATCGTGTCTGACTCCTACGATGATCGCATTGCTTGGTTTGTAGAATCGCCCATCAAGAGTATTCGGACCATAAGCAACGTAACATCCCTCAATGCTGGCATCCTCTAAAATGATACTTAAATGTGTTCGCGCAATAAACTCGGCATTTTCTGCCGTTAAAGATGTATCTTTTAATGAAAGCAAGTATTGCTTGTCCTCTTCCGAAAGCCTTTCTACATAAACATTATTCCTCAAATAATAATACTTTAAATATCCATTGGCAGAATATTGATACAGGTCTTTTTCATCATCGGCGACCGGAATAAACGTATCGCCATAATCTTCAGAAATCTTCTGATCCAAATCGCCGAAATAGTACTGTTTCATTGCATATTGGATCAACAAATCTTTATAAGTGTTATACAGCTGCAGATACTCACGCATTTCTGCATCGCTTTTGATCCCCAATTCTTCCCGAATATTCGGCCTTTCCAACAGCAAAAAATCTTCATCAATATAATTCTTATTATTCATAATTTTGCCCTCCCTTATACTTTGATTATCATGAGTTTCACATGTCTATATTTTATGCAACTTTGTACCCTTCAACACTGGCGTCCTCTAAAATGATATCCAAATATGTCCAAGCTATTAGTCCAGTATTTTCTGCCGTTTAAATTCAGCCCGCAGAACAACTCTGCGGGCTGCATGTTCTCATATTTATCTTATCTTGCCTTCGCTGCTGTTTTCCTGGTGTACACCAGAGCGCCGAGACCTAGAACACCAAAGGTCAGAATGCCCAGATACATCCCGACCGGCGTGTCATCCCCTGTCGCAGGAGCACTGTCCTCTACGGACAGAAATTCCAGTGTCCCGTCATCGGCCACCTGCACTGTCAGACGCACCACAGAGCCAGGAGCCGCGCTGATCGTGTTGCCGCTCATGGCGGCCGACGCAGCGGACGAAAGCGTAAAGCTCTTGGAGGCCGTTCCACTGGCACCCTTGACGCAGATCGTATGCTGGCCAAATTCCACGTCCTTGAATGTCACCGCGCCCGCAGTGTTCGTAACAGCGGTCTGCGGCGCGGAGTGCAGCTCCACTGTGGCATCGGCTACTGGTTCGTCCTGTCCATCCACTACATGCACCTCGATGGTAACGGTCTGAACCTTAGTGGGCGTTGCCGTAGGCTGCGCACTAGGCTTATCTGTGGCCTGCGCGCCGGGAGCATCCGTGGGCTGTGTATCATCAGGCTCCGCCGTAGTCGGCGCCGTAGTCGGTGCCGCAGTCGGCGCCGTGGTCGGTGCCACAGTCGGTGCCGTGGTCGGTGCCGTGGTCGGTGCTGTGGTCGGTGCTGTGGTCGGTGCCGTGGTCGGTGTCGGCGATTTCACATCCAAGCGGAAGTTCTGCGCAGAACGCTTCAGTTCATTTTCCCGCTCGCCGTCCACGCGGAACTCAGCAGCTATAGTGTTATTCCCTTCTTCATCCGCTTTGTTTTCAAGCGTCTCAGAGAAAACCGTGATCACTGTGCTGCCGCTATCAGCCTTGTAATCTACATCCTTGACAAGCTCTTGCCCGTTCAAATAAACACGGCCCTGGAAGTCTTGGAATTCTGCCTCAGATCTGAATTCCTGGTCAGTGAACGTACCATCTGCCTCGGATTCAAGAACAAAATCATATCCACCGACATCCGTACCGATCGTTTCCAACAGTCCATACCCTTCATCAGAGGCCATGTAGACGTTGTAATTCGTATTGTCCAGTATGGTCAATTTCAGATCCACACTGGAGGATTCAAATGTATATGTATCGCTTGTAAAGGCCGCATCGATGTGGATGTCGAACTCTCCGGATTCCTGAGGAACACCATAAATCTCGCCAGTTTCAGGATACCAATCTACACCTTCGGGAAGCGTACCGGTCAAAGTGAAAGCCACATTCGTCCAGTCATACATGTTGCTGGTCGTAATCAGATGCGAGTACGGCACGTATTTAACGCCATCCGGAAGTTCCTCAGTTATGATTTTTGGATTCTGCGCCTGACCAGTAAGGCGAATAACTACCGGTTCCTGACCATCAGCCGTGATCGTGATGGTACCTTCAATAGGGCCTTCCCCGTCAGGGATAAGCCGGATCTTTGCAAAATTCGCAGTCTCATTTTCATCAACTGATGTCATCGGCGGCAGAACGTTGTTTCCATCTCCGCCTACAGTCCAATACTCATCTAGCTTGCAGTTGGTAGCATCCAGCTTAACGTTAACACCAGTTAAAGGCTGTGCTCCAACATTCGCGATAAGTATGTCATGCTTATATTCAAAATACTCATCAAGAAACACTTCCCTTGTACCAGGGCCGCTGACAAAGAGTTTCGCACCTTCAGTCTTCTTTACAAACCGAACCTGATAGTTCTTTTGATGCCCGTCAATAATGGCAGTAAACTGAACTATATTTGTGCAGTCAAGCGTATCGCCGGCAACAAAGGGCTTGCCATTGACATACAGTTTTATATTTTCGGGATCAGATACCCAAAATTCAGGTTCTAGATCGCTCAAATCAACCGCAGGGTCACTCAAAACAATCGTTTGATAGCCATAGCCATAAACGGTATCCATGTTTATCGCTTTTCCGTTCTCAACGACAAACGTTTCTTGTTCCTTTCCATTGTATTTCGCACCTGTTATCCTGAACCACGGGTCAGAAGCGCCAATAATAGGTGCATTTGTAAAACCTTGCTGATAATTTGGATCATCAGCTTTGTTATAGTCAATAACACATATCTGGAACTTAAAAATGCTGCCGTCTTCAAAAAACACTGTGAAATATTTACCGTAATTCAGATAATTATAGTTTGCCCTATATCCTCTGGGTACAGAATTCAAATCAGTAGGCAACAAATCATTTTTGATATCTGGCTGGTTGGCTGCATCGGTCAAGGAATTATATAACCCTTCAACCGCTTTCACAACATATTTATTTGCGTCTTCACCATATTCTGTTCCATGGGCAGTGAATACCAAATAGAGCTCATCATTCTGAGAAACTCCCTCTTTGAGCATGTAGTACATGCTCTGAATACCATTTCCTACTCCACTAAGGTCAACATTAATGTAATCCACTTGAATACATACCGCATCGGACATTTGTCCTTCTCCGTCATATGTATACAAATCTCCGTCAATGTAAGAGACATCCGCAACCACGATAATGTTAATGAACGCATCCGTTATCTTCCGACCACTTGTATCGGTATACTTCAGGTAAAACATTCCATCGTACGTATCGGTCAGAGAGGTTTGTATTTTTTTTAGTTCACTTTTATAGCCGGCACCCGTCATCGCCATGTTTTGGTTCAGGATCACATCTGTTATATTTGTGCCACCGTCATTATTCTCCACACAATTTGAGAAATCAAATATGTTAGAAATCTTATACACTTCGACGTTTATATTCGGATGTCGTGCGACTTCAGAGTTTATCCCGAGATAGTACTCGTCACCTTCTTGATGTTCAGGAACGGCATAAATAACCATCTGAATATCTTTGCCAAGTTGATCGTTATTCGTAATAGAAGTCTTGAACGGCACAACCTTATGACGTTCACCCGAATCTGTTTGCGTATATAATTCATAACTCAAACTCTCAGAGAGTTCGTTCGATGTATATACCCTGATAATGTAACGAATGTTTTGGGGGTTGAGTTGCGCACCATTGCCGACGATCAATTCCAGCCGATACGTAGTAACGTCCGCGACCGGAGTCAAATCAATTGTCTCATTGAGTCCTATCTCTTTGAAGTCATCCAGGACAACGTTGTTTTCTATGTCCTTGATATACATCCAGATTTTTGACGGATTGTCAGGAACTATAATCTCGTTGCCATTTGAATCCTTAAGATGATCCAAGATATACGACACGCTCACCGCCGACAAACCCTCTGCTGACAGATTGCTGACTACCAAATTTGCTTCCATCTCTGTCGCCGGTAACATACCATTCAGAGACAACAGCATTATTTCATCGTCATCAGCGGGCTCCTCCGTCGCGGCGGGCTCTTCCGTCACGGCGGGCTCCTCCGTCGCGGCGGGCTCTTCCGTTGCGGCGGGTTCCTCCGTCGCGGCGGGCTCCTCCGTCGCGGCGGGCTCCTCCGTCGCGGCGGGCTCTTCTGTCGCGGTAGGCTCCTCTGTCGCGGCGGGCTCTTCCGTCGCGACAGGCTCCTCTGTCGCGACGGGCTCTTCCGTCGCGACGGGCTCTTCTGTCACGGCAGGCGCGAACTTGCCACCGGACATCGCAGCAAGCGCCGTCACAGGCAACAGACCAAACAGCATGACCACAGCCAGAAGCATCGCCAGCTTTTTCCTGATCCGCATAGCTATAACCCCCTTGAACTCAAACATCGAAAACCTTATTGCACGTATTTTCTTTTCCTGCGCGCACACACAAAGCCAAGACCGAGCACGCTAACTGTCATCATGCAGAGATACAGGCCAATCTGTGTATTATCTCCGGTCTGGGGGATCGTGCTCTCTGCCGAGAGTATGGTCAGTTCTCCGTTAGCCAGCCGGACCGTCAAACGCACCGTAGCCCCAGGCGCAGCCGTGACAACTCCATTGTTATATGCCGCAGAGGAATTGGCTCCGGAAGCCAGGCTGAACGCTACGGAAGCGGTCTTCCCGTTCTCCTTCGCATAAAGGGTATGTTGGCCAAATTCCACGCCCTTGAAGGTCGCGCCGCCCGCTGCGTTCGTCACAGTGGTCTGCGGCGCGGAGTGCAGCTCCACTGTGGCATCGGCTACTGGTTCGTCCTGTTCGTCCACTACATGCACCTCGATGGTAACGGTCTGAACCTTAGTGGGCGTTGCCGTAGGCTGCGCACTAGGCTTATCCGTGGCCTGCGGGGCATCCGTAGCCTGCGTGCCGGGAGCATCCGTGGGCTGCGTAACAGGCTTATCCGTGGGCTGTGTGCCAGGGGCAGCAGAAGGCGCCGCCGGTGTCGGCTGGGCAGGCGCGGGAGTCGGCTTCAGCTTCACAGTGTAGTTCTGGGCCGTTCTCTTCAGCGTACCATCGGGCGTCTCATCCGCCGTGGCGGAGCCCTTGTTCTCATGGAACTCCGCGGCGATGGTATGGGTCCCTTCGCCCGCGTTCTCCAGCGTCTCGGAGAAGATGGTGATCACCGTGCTGCCCTCGGAGGACTGATAGTCCGTCCCGTCCGCGAGCTTTTTGCCGTCCAGATAGAAGCCCTCATAGTAACCGTAGGAACCGTTGGAGCGGAATACCTGTTCGGCATACTCATCCAAGATGTAGTGCTCGGTGCCATCCAAAGGATCGCCTGCTCCAGCGCCGGAAACACCGATGTGGTCGAGGACCTGGTAGTTGCCGTCGGAAGCGCCCCAGACATTGTCATCCGTATTCTCGGTGATGGTCAGCTCATATTCCTTAAGGTCCAGCGGCTCCGGCAGGTAATAGGGATCGCCGCTGTCCAGATCCTCCGTGGCAAACAGCCAAGCCTGGCAGTAATATGTACCGCTCTCCTGCGGGATGCCGTAGATCTCGCCGTCCTGATAGAACTGCGTGCCCGTGGGCAATTCCGCCGGCGCCTTCGCGTCAAGGAGCATGAGCGTTACCGCGTCCGGCTCGCCCACATTGTTGGTCTGGATCAGGCTGGCATAGGGGACGTATTTGACACCGCCCAACAGCTCCGTCGTGGTGATCTTGGGAAGGCCGGCGATGCCGGTCAGCGTGATGCGCACCGGGTCACAGCCATCGGCAGAGATGACCAGCGTGCCTTTAATCAGGCCGTGGAGGACCTCGCCGTTCTCGTCCAGCAGCGGCAGCAGCCGGATCTTGGCGACGTTGTCCGGCTTGATGACATCCGTGAGCGGGGCAAGGGTCTTTACACTGCTGTCCTGGACGGTCCAGTAATCGTCCAGCTTCACATACTCCGCGCCCTCCAGTGTCACCTTCAGGCCGGTAAGCTCCTGATCGCCCACGTTGGAGATCAGGATGTCATGATACATGTTGTTGGAATCGTACCGGGTCTCCAGGTCCGCCAGATGGAGCTCGCGCTTGGGAAGGTCGGTCTGCTCGTCATACAGGTCCTCTGCGTTGGTGCCGTTGACGAACAGCTTCGGGCCGCTCTGCTGGGTGATGAATGTCACATAATAGCTGACCTGGCCCTTGTCGTTCTCCGGTGTGACCGTGTAGTGCAGCGCCTTGCCGGAGCTGAACACCAGCGGCGTCTCCCCGCTGTGCTGGATATGGCCGCTGGTCGTCTCTCCGAGATACACAGTGGCGCCTTCATCAGCAGAGAAGACCGGATAGATGGTGGTGCCTTCCGGCACGGCATCGCCGTGAACGTCCATGAGCATCAGGGTCTGGTAGGTATCGCCATTGCTGTCCACATCGGTATCGACGATATAGCAATTGTAATTCGTATCATAGCTTGTGTCATGATCCGGTGTGAGAGCGCCGCGCATCATGAACCACGCCCCGGCGTTCGGATTGATCTCATAGGCCGTTGTCTTGACCATGAAGCAGTAACGCTCGCCGGTGATGTCAAAGACCGTGAACGCCACGCCCCGGCTGAAATCCGCCTCGTAGCCGCTGGTCCCAAAGAGGCTTTCCTTGATATCCGTCTGTTTTTTTGCTTCCTCCAGCGTCTCATAGACGCCGACACACGCCCATTCGATGAGATCCACATTGTTCTTGCTACTGCCGCCGGAAGTGGCAACCATCTCCAGGCAGTACTTTCCGTCGGGATCCAGTCCCTTATTCATCTCATATGTGCGGACATAGTCGTACTGCTCGTCTTCATAGCTGTTGTTCCAATCACGGAAAACACTGACACCGTCGGCGGTCAGATCATCGATCCGGACGTCGATATCGTACGTATAGTCTATCACCTGTACGGTGATATGCTCCACATCGCCATAGGCAGTGAAGATGGTGAAGGTGACACCATCTTTATAGATGGCCTTGTATCCAGGCACGCCGGACGCAGGTGCCTGGTCAAAAAGCGCTTCCGTGATGTCCGTCGAGCCAGCCTGGGCCTGCTCTAAGGTGTCAAAATGTCCCACAGCGGACCACACGATGCTCTCTCTATACGACAGTCCTTCGGAGCTTTCCGCGTAAAGGCTCACATAGTACTCCGCGTCAGCGGGCAGTCCCTCCAACAGCGTGACGACATATATATCTTCCATGCTCCAGGTGTATCTCTGGCATACGGAATCGCCATTGTCATCCCAGACGGCTCCTTCGTTGAGGGAAGGGTAATCAGGGTTGAAATAGATATCAATGGAGGCCTGGTAGATATTGACCGACATCCTCGCTGTCTGTGTCACGCCATTGTGACCAAAGACGGCGGTCAGAGATACATACTGATTAGTTCCGTCTGAGAAAGGAAACTCCATATCCGTGAGAGGGGTCGCGTTTTTCAGGTCTTCTTCACTATAATACCATCCCCTATAGAGCTCTTCCAGCGTGATGCCGCTGGCAGGCGTTGTATAGGTCATTTTAACGGTCCCGCCGCCAGCACCCTGCTCACCGCTGAGGTAGACACTGAAGTTACCGTAGGAGGAATCGACCTTGGCATCCAGCTTCGCACCGCTTTCATCAAACAAGCCAAGGCTAAACGCGTCCCTGATCAGCGTATCAAGATCCACCTTTGTCAAAGAGATACTGTAACGTACGTTCTTCGGGTCCAGCTGATCCTCGGGATGCTCGCCGACGATCAGGGTCAAGGTGTTTATTCTGCGCAGATCCAAGGTGTCATCGCTGTTCACAAGCCGGTAGGAGCCGTTCTCCGCCATCATGACCTTGTCCGGCAGATCCGGCTTTTCGATCGGCTCATAATTGACAGTCAAAACAGTCATGTGCTCCCAGACCGTCGCTAGAGACATGGCGGCCAGTTCGCCTTCCAGATAGCCGCTCAGGTCCGCCCTGGCACTGACTACTTCCAGCGGCAGCAGAGAGGCAGACATGATGCCATAGTCCCCCTCCGTCTCGGGCTCCGCCGTGGCCTCGGGCTCCGCCGTGGCCTCGGGCTCCGCCGTGGCCTCGGGCTCCGCCGTGACCTCGGGCTCCGCCGTGACCTCGGGCTCCGCCGTGGCCTCGGGCTCCGCCGTGACCTCGGGCTCCGCCGTGACCTCGGGCTCAGCCGTGACCTCGGGCTCAGCCGTGACCTCGGGCTCAGCCGTGGCCTCGGGCTCCGCCGTGACCTCAGGCTCAGCCGTGGCCTCAGGCTCAGCCGTGACCTCGGGCTCCGCCGTGGTCTCGGGTTCCTGCGTTGCTGTCACAAGCTGGTCTTTATCACGCGTGGTAGCTCCCAATGCCATTGTGAGCATCCCCATGAGCATGACAGCCACCAAAAGCAACGCCATTTTCCTCCGGTATGTTTTCATAATCATGATCCTCCCTGATCGTTTGCTCTCTCGATCTATGGTATAAATGCGGCTCTGCCGCAGATCGCCCATCATATCGTCAAAAACCAGCGTCCCGTCATCCAGAATGTCGCACAACTCCGGCATCCGGGCCAGCGTCTCACATTTTTCATTGAGAAGCAGACCGTACCGCTCCCCCTGTGCGGTCATATACTCCGTGATGACGTAGCCGCCCGCCTGTGTCACATATGTCAGATAATCCTCCGACTCCAATACGGCTACCTGCTTGCCGCTCTCCCGGTCATAGGCTGTCGGTGCGCCATGCAGCGGCGCCTCGACACGCAGATCGTCTGTCTCATATTCCACATATAGGGTCCCGTCGTGGGGCTCACCCTGCGTCTCCGACAGCACGCTCCCATCCGCGGCAGAGTAATTGCGCACAAGACCGTCGTTGTATGTGACCTCCAGCCAGCTGTCCTCACCATCGCGCCTGAACTGCTGGTCATAGACCTGGGCGGCGTCCGGGATCTCCACATCCGCCAGGATACTCCCATCAATCCCATATAGCCGGAACTTGTCATACCGGAACAGCATGACCGTCTGGCCGTCCGCGCTGATTCGCGCCTCATCATGGTCATATTCCGGATCATAGGAGAAGACCTGCGCGTCAAAATGATCCTCCAGCCGGAGCAGCCGTACCGCCGGACTGTCCACGCTCCCCACGACCGCATAGGCACCTGCCAGCGCGACGTGATCGTCCCGCACGGCGTCCGTATACTTTTCCAGTAGCGCGGCCTTTACGCCATAGAAGGAAAACGCGCCGTCCGATGTGGCAACGATGGTGTGCTCGCCGTTTTTGCAGAAGTGTTCGATATCCGTCTCTGTATAGGCGACCTCCTGCTGCTCGCCGCTCACTGGGTCAATCTTCACCAGGATGTTCTCCGTAGAGACGTAAACACCGCTCTCATCCGCCTGTACATGAAACGGCATGGAGGAGGAAAAGCCACCTGTCTGTTCGGCAGCCGGCACATCAATCACTGCGAACACCGACTGCTCGCCGCCGGTCGCGGAAAAAGCCAGATACCGGTCAAAAAAGCCTCCCTCAAAATGGGTAAACGCCGAATCCTCAAACAGTATCAAGTCGCCATCCGCGTCGGACAGGTCAAATACCCGCAGTCCGCCGCCGGCAAAGCTGGCAGCCAGGAGGGTGCCGTCCCCGTTGAGTGCGAACAGATCGTCCTCGGGATTCATCGCCACATCGTTTGCGACCACGTGCTGCTGCGCTTCCGAAAAATCCACCGTCTCGAGCAGCTGTCCGTTATCGGCGTCGTATACTCTCGCGCAGCTCTCATCCCGGTACACCGCCGCCGCCCGGCTTCCGTCGGCAGAGATGCTGATGCCGGTAGCCGGCTCCCCTGTCCAGAGCGTCTCCTGCCGGGAGATACTGTAGGCCGTGACGCCGTCCCGGCCGGCAAAGAGCAGCTCATCATTCGTGCGGTACTCCACCTCTGCCAGTGCCGACCCCACCGCCGGCAGCGAGGCAATCTGCTCGCAGCGCGCTATATCGAATATCACCAGTTCCCCGGAACAAATACACGCGGCGCTCGACCCGTCCGGCGCCAGGGCAAGGCACAGCAGCTGAGACGGCAGCTGTAAGGTGTCATAGCTCTTATACCCATCCGACAGATCGTAGACCCCCACCGCATCCGCCAGCGCATACTGCGCATCAGCAGTTGCGCCCGGTGTGAGAAGGCCCGCCTTCTCGGGGATGGCCTGCAGCGCGTAATCCACCGCCAGCGACATATTGCCCGCGTCCAGGGCGTCTCTGGAATAGCCGACCAACTTCAACTGGGACTCCGATACCTGTATCCTCTTCAGACCGACGAAAGCGGAGAACAACCCCGCCGCGAAAAGCAGCGCCACCACAGTCCAGACACACCGGCTCGTGCGTTTCAGGCGAAGCACCCGTGGGTCCCTGTCGCGGAGGCTGTTGAGCGCCTCCAGCATCTCTGCCGCCGTCTGGTAGCGCAGGTCCGGGTTGGGATTCATCGCCTTGGTGATGATCTCCACCACCAGAGGACTGTACTGCTTCGGCGAAAGCGGTATCACCTTCTTTGCATCCTTTGCCGGACGTGTGCCGCTCAGCAGGTGATAGAGCGTGGCACCCACGCTGTAAACATCTGACCGGACATCAGGAACGACCTTTCGTCTCCTGGAGCTTGACGCATCGGAGCCGGAAGCAGTTCCGATTTGGATGGGGCCCATTCTGACGTATGCATCGCCGTCGGGAAGCCCTTCATCTATCTCTGTTACAACAGCCTGCTCCTGGTCATAACCAACGGTCTGTTCCTCGTCATAAGCAGTAGTCTGTTCCTCGTCATAAACAGTAGTCTGCTCCTGGTCATAGACAGTACTGACATCACTTTCTGCCTGACTGTCCAAAGCTGCGTCATCATACTCCGTAACAGCAGTAGATCCCGCCGCAGCGCTCTCCGTGCTTTCACCTATGGTCTCAGCAACGTCAGTGTCGATCCGGCTGACCGTCTCGTCAGCCATTGTATATTCCTCTCCGACCGAAGAGTAGTCCAGTCCGTAGTGCTCCGGTGAGGCATAGCCTGCACTGAGGCCAACAACGCTCTCCTCGCCTATCGCCAAGGCGATATTGAAGTCGATCAGGCAGATATCGCCGTCGGGCATCTTCATCAGATTGGCAGGCTTTATATCGCTGTGGACATAGCCCCTCGGCGGGTCGCCATGGGTGGGGCTGTGCAGATAGGAAAGAGCATCCAAAAGCTGCCGGCCCCACTTGATCACTTGGGCCTGAGAAAACTTTTCACCCCGCTTCAGCGGCTTATCCAGACTCTCCCCTTGAACATAGTCGATGACCGTGTAGACTGTATCATTCTCTGCAAAGAAATCGTAGACCTGGGGAATGTGGGCGTGATGCAGGTCCTTTAGGACATTCACCTCCCGCCGAAGCAGTTCCTCCTTTGTCGTGATCTTGCGTTTATCCGCTTTCAGTACGACATCTTTATTGAGACGCATGTGCCGGGCAAGAAAAACCGTTCCGCCGCCGCCGGCACCAATGACTTCTTTGATCTCATACGTCGATGCTATGACCTCAGGCATATCCGTTACCTCACTTCACAAAGGCCTCCAAGCAATGGGGTTGTCACATTTCGCCGTATTCTTTATCCAGCTGCGCGCGGAGCTTCGCCTTTCTCAGACTGGACACTAAAAAGAATATGATCGCAAACAATACAGCCGCACACGAAAGGGCTCCGCCGCCATAAAGAAGCATCTCATCCATATCAAATCATTACCTCCCTGTCCCGATCAGCATTCGAATGGACAAATCACGCCATCTGCCGCTGCAGCGGGAAAAAGTACAATCTGTCTCCATCCGATCAGGAAACCGAAAAAACTGCCATGCCTTCCTTATCTGATGACCTTGCGGTCAGACCGATTACGGAATGAACTCATCTGTGTGGACAAACGTTATCTCGTATTTTATCTCGAACCCGTCGTTGCCCTCACTCAATATGACCGTGATGCCTTCGTCATCTCCCTGCGTGGTATCTCCAGGGAACATGACCGGCGTACCGCTCACCAGATCGGTTTTTATTTCTTTGGCTGCTTGGGCATCCTTTGCCCGCTTCTGTTTCAACAGCACCAGGGCCGAAGCAACCAGCATCGCACCGGAGACCGCTGTACTGCCTGCGCAGATCATTTTTCGTATCTGCCCTTCCCGGCCAGGTATGACGGCTCTTCCTGCCAATATCGCTGCCGCTCCAAACAGGATCGCCAGCACGATCATGACGGTCAAAACGACACATCTGTTCTGTTGTCTGGCTGCTCTGCCTTTCATTCGGAAGCACCCATCAGAATGTTCTTATCAGGACAACGGATATGTTGTCGCTCTCTCCCCTTTGCTTATCCGTCTCGATCAGATACTCAGCTTGGCCAGTCATATCATCCTTACTCAGCAGCACTCCCGGCCGAAGATCCTCATACATTTCCTCTTGCGTGATCTCATGACGGAAACCATCGGAGCACAACATGTAAACGGCGTTTTTTCGTATATCCCCAAAGAAATATTCCGGATAAACCGTGTTTGAGACCCCCACGCACTTCGTCAGAATATTCCTGTGGCCGCTTTTCTCCGCCTCTCGCTCTGTCAGGCGGCCCTGCTCTACCTCTTGCGCCACAAGGGAATGGTCATGGGTGATCTGGACAAGCTGCTCACTGATCTCGTAGGCTCTGGAGTCGCCTACATTCAAGATGTAGTACCGCGTCTGCGTCAGGAGCATCGCCACTGCAGTCGTTCCCAGACGCACGCCATGTTCCTCACCATACGCCCTTATTTTGGCGTTCTGCACGGCAATGACCGCATCCCACTGAGACCGGATCAGACCGTCCTCTAACGGGCTCTGGCACAGGAGAGGCAGCTGTTCCCTGACCCATTTGTCAAACGCCATTACGACCGAGGCGCTGGCGACCTCACCGCTGGACAGTCCGCCCATGCCGTCACACAACAGTGCAAAGACCATCTCTCCCTGTTTGGTGCCGATCAGCCTGACAGCGAGCGAATCCTGGTTCGTCTCTTTGACTGTCCCAATGTCCGTATTCGCCGAAATGATAAAATGGATGGCCATGCTTTCCGTCAATACAGCCTGAACTCAAAGCTCTCTCTCGCCAGACTTATCATCGTGCCGTGTTCGATCCTCACCTCAGTATTGCTCTGGATCATCTCTCCATTGACATATGTGTGGTTGCGGGAATTTAGATCTACTATGTAGAACGCACCGTCTCTGGAAATGATGTTCGCGTGGCTCCTGCCAACAGTCCTGTTATCGCTGATGCAGTAGTCTACGTAGCCTCGCTCCCTGCCCAGACGGAACAGGGATTTGTCTATCATGACCTTCTCATGGTTGCTCTGACGGATCAGATGCGGCTTGATAACAGCCGGCGCCTTTTCCTGCTCATCATCGGGCACAATGGTCCCATCGCCGCTTTCAGGTTCAACGATGATGGTATCTCCAAAGCCTGCAGACTGATGTCCACCCCCCGTCTGAAAACCAGTCTGTGCTGGCTGCGGCGTATACGGCAGCCTTTCCTGGCCCTCTGGGGGACGAGCAGGCGTGGGCATCTTGGGAGGTACTGGTGCTGAAACGCCGCCGCGGCTGTCAGTATTTCTAAACAGAGGATAATCCTCATCCACACTTTTCCTATCTCCCGGAACAGCAAACTGCGCGGGAGGCTGCTGTCTCTTTTCCTTTTGCGGAGCAACGCCATTATTCTCCGCGCTGCCCTTGCTCGGCTTAGACTTTTTTCCTGCTTTGTCGTCCTTGCCGGGCGTTGCAGACTGCGCTTTGTACAGCTTCAGATTCTCCTTGCTGTAATGGCGAAGAAGATAGAGCGCACTCATCTTTTTCTCTGTTCCCGTATCTGCCGGAGCATTCTTCTGTCCATGCGCCGGAGCGGGGTTTCTCTTTGCGCTGACCGGCGCGGACGGGGCGGGTGGCTTTATAACTGGCTGTCCGCCAGTATCCGTCCTGGTCCTTGGAGGCTGTTCCCGGACCGGGGGCCGGTGGGTCATCTGCTCAGGAGATCTGCCATGATCCGCTGCATTCTGTGCAGGAGCGGTTTTCGGCCTTCCGGACACAGCCGGCGCGGCAGGGGCTTTGTGCTCGCTCTTCAGCTGGTTCAGCAACGCGCTGAAATCCTTGAGTGAAAAGACCGGCGCACTGTTAAGGTAGTTGATGATCTTCGCCACATAATCGCAGTTTTCAGACTGATCAAACTGCGTATTGAAGATCAGCTGCTTGAAGAATACGCCTGCATCCAACGGCTGATCCGCATTCTCCCGCTCCAGCGGCAAGCAGATCAGAACGGTCTGATATGAGGAAACATCAGAGAAAATGTATTCCGTATCCAGCAGGATGTCTCCTACGTCGATCATGTACTCCTCAGCAGACTGCAGGGCACTTGCCACGCCGGAGAACACGCCTAATAACCGTTTTTTATTGACCACGCCGCTGAAAAACTGCTTGACCGTTATTTTGGCCGTCACGTCATATTTCAAATACCTGGTCTCATTCTCTTGTATAAAGCGGGTCTCTGCGAGACCGTCTATCTTGTTATGCGTGAGCATTCCAAGAATCATGCTGTTAAGAGCCTCATCTGCCTTCACCTCATAGGAAAGATAAGTATGAGCTCCCTGATTCTCGTAAGAAAAACCTGTCATTTCTCTACCTCGATTCGTTGGCTTAGTCGTGGTTGTACTGGTAAAGCTTGAGCATCTGCCAAAACTCCCCGTTCTTCACAAACGAGACGCCGGTATCGTTGAACGGACCTGCTTCATCAAACTGGCAATCGATCACGATGTTCCCATCTAAATCGATGTAGCCCCATTTTCCATCTGTCTTCACGGCCGCAAAGCCGTTGGAAAAGCTCCTCGCATCCTCATATTCTCCTGTGAATGCCACATTGCCCTGGTCATCAACAAACGACCATTGCTGCCCGTTCGCGCACGCAGCGTAAGTCCCGTCATAGAACGCATACGCCTGGTCAAATCCATCGCTCAGGCGGTTGCCAGTGCTGTCCGTCAAATAATAGGCCCCGTCCTGCTTTACGATCACCGCGGCAGTCCGGCAGAAAACGCCTTTTTCATCAACGGCCACATCATCGAACAAAAAGTCCGTGACATACTCGCCGTCAGAGCCGATTAGAGCCCATTTTTCACCGTTCGAGACCGCTCCCACTCCCATCGTGACAGGCACTGCATCTTTGTAACCGCCAAACAGCTTTGCCATGGTCTCACTATCGTAAAAGTTCCATATCTCTCCGTTATAGGCCAGGATCATCCCGCTCTGGATCGCCTGGAATCTCACTACATGCCCAAAATCAGGATCCGACTCCAAGATGAAGTTTTCGTTGATCTTCACATCGCCGGTCTCATCGAGATAGCACGCTTGGCCAAATGTATCTGTGACCGGTGCGAGCGTGCTGAATGTGCCCGCGTCTGCGTAATCATAGGGGACCGCTCTTCTTCCTGTCGCATCCACATAGCCCCACAGGCCGTTATACTCGACCGCCGCAAGGTGTGCCGTGTTGCTGAAAGGACCCGCGCCTTCATACTGCCCGGACAGGTCAAACATGTATTTGATTTCACTCACCCGATCCTCCATCTCCTGAAGATAAAGGCCCCGGCTCTGATAGTCCTCATATACAGAAAAGGCGTTCCTATAGTCATCGCCGGCAAGATATACCCGCAGGCCATAGAGATATGTCTCCGGCTCATGGGGAAAGAAACTCAGCAGCTGATTTTTGTACCAATTCTGGGCTTCATACAGATCGTCATTTTTAAGATAGACCTCGCCCGCCTCCAAACTTATTTCAAGCGTCCGATCAATCGTCAGCGCCTGGCTGTAGCTGGTCATCGCATCGGTCTCTATCCCTTTTTCAGAAAGAGAGCGCGCCTGCTGGAGCGCGGCCTCATACTGTCTTGCCGTTTCCATTTTGGTGCTGACATGATATGCTACCGTCCCAAACAGTGCCGCAGTCAGAAATATAGGAATGACCAGTTTACTGTGTTTCACTTCTCCACCTCTCAGAAATACATGAGAAAGGATGCCGCGACCGTGCCAACCAGCAAAAAGGGCGCAAACGGGATCTCCGTTTTCCTCGTCGCTTTTTTGGTGAGGACGAGGTGCACAGACGCAAAAAACGCCGCGATTATCGAACAGAACATGACGTTCCATATACCATCCGTTCCCAGACAGAACGCCATCAACACTAAAAGTTTCACATCCCCAAGGCCGATCGCGCCAGGGGTCACCAGCCGGCATAGCAGCGCAACGATCAAAAGCGCCACAGCTGCGATCGCGTAACGCAGGAGCGTATACTTGATCTCTCCCGGCTCAGTGAAACACTCAACGATCAACAGGACACACCGCAGTACCGCCCCGGTCATCAGAAAGCGATTTGGAATGCGAAGCTCCCTTCGGTCTATCCACGCACACGCCCACAACACGGAACACAGAAGGGTGAGGTTCACGATACCGATCACACCGGCGTCATAGTAAAAAAACCGGAAAACGGAAACCGAAATATTGATCGCGAAGATGGCGGCGGCCCAGATCCTGCCCCGAGTTCCGGGAGCCGCATCCGCATCCACAGGCACTTCCGCATCTTGCCCGGCGCTTGGCTCACGGACCGCCACGCCTGCATCTTTCTCCGTCTGCAGGAGCACCAGGGACAGTCCGCCAAAAAGCACGGCGGCTGTCAGGATGATACCCAGTTCCATTCTCAACTGCCCCAAGCCTTCGCATAGGCCCAGCTGCTCATCTGAAAACCATAGTCCAGGTTCAGGAGCTTCACCACGTTGACCTTATACTTTGCCCGCATAAAGATATCGCCCGATCCGCCCTCCAAAACGCTGGATTCCATCATATCCAAGCCCTCTACATGGTTCCGCCGCATAAATGCCTCAGGGCTGTCTGCTGAATCTGCCACAAGGTTCTGCTTCATCATCTGCAGCACGAGCGTCTGCCCCAGCGCCCCCTTTCCCAGGTCCGCCAGACTGGTATGCGACATGGCCGTGCCTGCGTCTGTAACATACTGGCCGAGTTCGCTGTCGATCGAACCCATGCTGCCCCCCATATTCTGCAGAAATTCTCCCAGCTCGCCGGCGGCCTCGGAGCTCATACCCCCCGATCCGCTCAGTGCTTCGTTCATGCCGGTAGCATAATAAATATGGGCATATTCCGCTACCTGCTTCGTTGCGGTTGTGAGAGCGACGGACATCCGGGCCTGTGTGTAGGCGATCTGGATTAGGGACAGGAACATAAACATGGCAAACATGAAAATGGAAAGCGATATGGTCGCCTCTATGATGAGCGCACCATGCTCACGCTCATCCGCCTTCCCCCGCTTCACATCTGCACCCCCTCTCTGCCGGACCTCATTCTGCCTGCCGTGCCAAGCCCGTTATGCCTTACGAATACCCTCGGATCACGGATATTTTATATGTGCACCAATCGGTGCTCTCCCTCGTGGAAGAGACGTCAACATCGTCCATCGAATCCACGATCGGGAGTGTGAGCAAAAGCGGTTTCACCCGCAGCCCGCTGGTCAATCGGAAATAGGACTTGCACGCTGACAAGTCGAAATCGCCCCTGCCTCCCGCGTGCATATTCGCCTCGATCACGTCGCCGATCCGCAGCAGCATATCGCTATACATGCCGCTGTTCGCAGCGAGAAGCAGCGCCAGATAGAGATAATCGCTGTAGAAAAGGCCCTCGGAATCTTCCGGTTCAACCAGCCCTGATTTTGAGAACAATTCACCGAAATCACTGCAGCCATCCAATGAGTAGTACCATTTTTCCGGCCCGTATTTATACAGCGCCACCGGTACGCCCGCTTTCAGGCGATTCATGTCGTACGCCGACTCCATCGTGGCGAGAAAGCCGATCAGGACCACCTTCGTCAGCGGGATCGGCACGATGCCCATGGTAGCCGTTTGGATGCCCTCCGCGATAGTATTGAGCGCCGCCGCCGTTCTATTGCTCCCAAAATAGAAATTCTGGAACCCGGCAACAAGATTCAAAAGTTCCCGTACGGCGAATATGCTCTCATAAGATCTTTTCAGATTCTCTTCATTACTGCTTTGGCCATAGAGGATATACTCCACTTCCGCAAGATGGGAGTAGTTATTCTTCTGATTGATCTGCCGGTTGGTCAGCGACTGATTGCCATAAAGCTCCGTCGCGTCCTCATTCTCCCATTCATCTTTGAAACAATCAAACACCCCATCGCAGAAGCCCTTATAGGTGAGCTCCGAAGCATTCTTTTCGTCACCGATCTTATACTCGCCCTGGTTGTCAAAAGTGGAGTAGCTAAACATGTCCATGACATATTCCGTCACATAGATCTGGTCACGAAATTCGTCAAAGTTCCCGCTGAGGATCTTTTCGACGACGCCTACCAGGCTGGATATCACTGCCAGCCCGCCAAAACTGGTGCCGCCTCTTCCCGTCGGCTCTTCGCCGAGATTTTTTACGAATTTTGCGTCAAATCCCTTGCTTTCATCCTCCAAGGCCTTTGCCTTATTTTCGTTTTCCTTGTTCTTTCGGTCATTGTCATCCTTGGCAGCAGTGACATCCCCTACTTTATCCTTAGGAATGGCCTTCCGCATATACTCATAGAGCTTCGGGGTGCCGTTGTCCAGATCCGGGTCATTCCCCTCTTCGCCGGGATCCAGTACAGGTGCCGTATAGACAGCGCTGCCAGATGGCTTTACCAGGGAGGCGTTATATCCCGCGGCAGCCTGCTCATTCTGGGACAGATAGAGAGAGACAGACTCCAGGTCGCTGGGAACGACCGTCTTCGCCGAGGAGATCGCCGTATCCCGCGAGAGGGTATAGACGCTCGTTCCCCCATAGGTAAACTCCTCCAGCGCCTTCTGCAGCGTCTTCATATCGTTCTGGATGTTGGTCATCCGGGTCCGGAGCTCCTCGATTGCCTCCTCGCCGTCCTCACCCAGGGCCGCCGCAAACATCTCCTCATACTGCGACGGTTCCGACGCCTGCACATATTCCGTCTGCTCCTGCCTGGCATACTGGGTATCGTGACTGTATGCCTCGTTTCCCCAATCCTCCCGGCTGTCCGTATACTTTTTGACCAGCCCCTTCAGCGTGCTGAGGGAGACGACCGTATAGGTCTTGCCCTCGTACTGGATGGAGCCGCCGTTCAGGATCAGATCGATATTGGCAATCTGCGCCTGAAGGTGCTTCATCAATCCTTCAAATTCGCCCCTGACGGCCTCAAAAAAGCCGCCAATGGTCACAGAGCCGTTACAGTATTCGCTCAGAAATTCGTATGTCCTGTTTTTGACGTTATTGACCGTTACGCCAGCCACGCTGCGATACTGCGACAGGATCGTCTCATAGCTGGTATTCGCGGAATTATACGTGAGATAGTCCCTCAGTACGCCGTCGATGCGTCCTATCTTGTCCCTGAGCTGCTGATCCCAGTCGGTGTATTCGGGAAGCTCGCAATGCTGCGCGACGAGCATCTTTGCGTACTTCTGCATGAGCAGCTTGGCGTTGTCGTTGATCACGCCGACCTGGCTGACGATATCCGTGCTCTGTATCTTCATGCAGTAGACCGCCGAGTTCACATCACTGTTGGCGCCGCTCGGCGCTTCGATGCTCCCGCAGGCGCTCACCACATTCCCCGCCGCGCGTTCTATATTGTCGATATAGGTATCGACATTCTCAAACAGCTGCCGCAGTGCTGTGTCGTTCAGGGTATGCGTATCGGCGGGCGCGGGCGCGGGTCCTCCTTCCGCTTCCGGCTCTTCTCCCGCGGCCTCCGGCACCTCGGCGCCGATGTCGTCGTAATCATATCTGTCGCCGCTGTTGGGATCGTGCCCCTTTTCAGATTCCCACGAAGGCTTTGAAAATACCCTGAAGTTCCCGGAGATGTCCGCGATCTGATCGGTGCAGGCGTAATACTTGGTGATCAGCTCGGTCACAGACTGCAGCTCATCCCGGATCATAGACAGGTGCTCCGGAAATACGTCCTGGTATTTCTCAAAATCCGGCACACTGTTACTCGTGCGGTAATTCTCATACTGAAGAATGGCCAGATACGTATAGAGCATCTCGGCCAGCATGTCTCCCTCGGCCTGCGCGAACTCCTGCTTCTTTTCCACAATGGGTTCGTCCTCTTTGGCAGAGGTCAGGTCTCCCAGTACGTTCAGCGAGGCAAAACGTTCGACAAGATTGGCCACGATCTCCACCGGGCCGCGGTATTTCATGAACTCCACGATCCCGTCCTCGATCAGGGCCGGGTTCTCGCCCAGGGCCGCGTTGCTCACCTCTTCGACCTCTGTTTCGCCTGTGATCTCCGCCTGGAGGAAATCCGCAAAGCTCCCTCCTGTCTGCAGCGAAGAAAGATACCCGGTGAACATCTTGCTCCCCGTGCCGTCTATGCCCGCGGCAGACATCATGCCGTTGAAGTATTCCGCAGAAACGGAATAAAAATCATCTATATCCTGCACCGAGGAGACAAGGCCATACCAATCCTTAAGCTCCTCGTCATAATTCGCCAGCAAAGAGTAGAGCGCCAGATCTGCGCTCGCTTCCGCCTGCGCCTTACTGAGCATAACGCGGCTTATATCGCCGAAGGCGCACGTGAAAATCATACAGGGCAGCAGGATCAACGTCAAAAAGATCGTGACCGCCCCATGCTCGCTCTTATATTTGCTCTTTTTCCGCTTATCTGGATTCACCGGCTCTCACGCCCTCAATTGACCCACTGGCCTATCTTTGCCATGCAGCTTTTGATCTCGCCGCACATCCCTGATATGGCCTCGCTCCGCTGCACGATGTTTTCCACCGTCAGCACATTCCTCACCAGTTCCGTCGGATCGCCCACCGGCGCCGTGAGGCTGACGGAATAACTGAACTTGACCGGTTCGTTGCTGAAAATCATTCTAATCGGAAAAGGCACGTCGAAGGTGCACCTCAGGGAAAGTGACGATACCAGCGGGTTCATCTTCGGATCGGCCGTTACGCTCACATTCGTAGGCGACATGTTTTTGAACAGCAGCGGCCGCATAGCGGCCAGCTTTCCCTGCAACTCGCCCTTCACCTGGGCGGCGATCGAACTGGCTTCCCCTGTGAAGATATACCGATAGGGCATAACATCCACAGCGGTGGGACTGTTGGGCACTCCACCCGAGCTGATCACCTGGCCCAGCATGGGATTCTCGCATCGAGCTGCGCCGTTCATCGCCGCCGCAATGACCTCATGCTCCACCCGCGCCCTCTGGTAATAGCCCTCGCCCGCCATGACCATGAAAAAGACAATGAAAAAAACGACAGGGAACACGAACGCAGCCTCGATGATCGTCACTGCGCCCTTATTCTCCTTTATATCTTTCCTCATTTTCATAGCCGGTCCGTTTCCATGCGCTCTATGCACACGGCATCAGGACATGATCTCCCCCACATTGTTCTGGAACTGCTTGACATGCTCATTCGCTTTCAGCAGCTGGATGATGTCATCGCCAAAAAAACAGACCACTGCAGCGACCAGCAAACACAGCACCACAAAAACCACTATGTAGTTTGTTTTTTTGCGCGGTTCATTCTCGTCCCGAGGGTCTATTTGTCTGTTCACCATCGCTCACCGCCTCTGCACAGCGCGGCATCGTGTATCCGCGGACGCACGCCCGCAGATACACGCATGCCTGGCTCTTTCACTTGGCATTCAGTTGACAGCCTGCGTAGCGTTGCTCGAGATCGTACCAAACAGATTGTTGAGCAGACCGCTGATCTGCGTTCTGAAGACGACGGCCAGAGCCACCGCGATACCGATCATGACCACGATCGCGACGATATCCACTGCCCCGCGTTCCTCCCGCAGGAGTCTCTTCATACCGCACATCACCCTCGAATAAAAGTAACAACACATCTCCTTCATTGTCTTTGCCTCCTTCTATTGTTTATTTATGCAGCGTACACCGGTCTGTTTGTGCCTGCCGGCGTGCCGATAAATCTGTTATTGCCGCCTCAGCGGGTCTTCTCCCTGCTTATGCGCCTATGTTGGAAAATATCGGAACGATGACCATGATCAAAATCCCAACAAATGTGATGCACATCGGAATAAGCAGCTTATTGTTCGCAAGCTCACCAGCGCGCCGGGCAAGCTGCTTTTTCAGTTCCCACATCTCTTTGCTCTGCTGTGTCATCATGGGCGCCAATTCGCGGTTGCCCTGATCGATGCCCTGAATGAGCGTGGAGGAAAATTTTTTGACCTCTGGAAGCAAACTCCGCTGACCAAAAACATATAGCGCGTCAGCCATTGACATGCCGTTATGCATTTCCTCCACACATTTGCGCATCTCCATGTACATCGTACTGTCCCCGGAAAACGCTACACGTTCCCACGCCGCACTCAGTATCATTCCGGAGTTTACAAGAAGAGCGAGTTTGGATACGACTTCGGAAAAATCCGAGAGCATCTCGTCGCCGCGCTTTCTGATCTTATCCTCTATGGCGACCCCATAGTAGTAATACACGCCGACCGAGCCGAAAACCATCAGCGCAAACAGAAGCGGATTATCAGACACAAAATACATCGGCGCCGCCAGCGCCAGAACCGTAAGCGCCATGGTGTACTGCATCGAGTAGATGACGCGGAGGTAATAATCGGTATACATCGGGTCATAGATCACGCCAAGCTCTTTCCGGAGCCTCCGGGACTGTTTATCCTTATACTTGATATTCAGCACCAGCGTGACCGCATATCCCACAAAGTATAGCTCACCCATGGGATAATCTTTATTATCCAGGCCAACAAAGAGCTTTTGATGCGCCCTCCCGCGGAAATAGAACGCCATCCATACGAGCAGCGCAAGAAGGCCAAGAGCAAACACCACTATATCTGTTGAGGACAAATAGCTCATTGCCGCTTCCTCTCCGTCAGAACTTGATATCCAAAAGCTTTTTTCCTATGAAATAAGAGATCACAAACATCACCATCCCAATCGTAGTAGATACTACGCCGGAGGGCGTTGCGAAGTTAGCCGCAAAGTCGGCGCTCGCCAGTTTGATCATCGCCACCAGCAGAACAGGCATGACAAGCATGATGTATTGCTCGCTCTTGCTTCCAGATATGGTCGTCTCGATCTCTTCCGCCACGCTCATCTTCTCGCCAATGATCTCACAGGTCTCTCGGATCGTCTGTTTGATATTGCCGCCCTGACGATAGCAGATCCGGAACACATCGGCGAAATCCTGAATGTCCGGCACATCGCTTCTTTTTGCAAAGTCCATCAGCAGGTCCTCAATGCTGACGCCATTCATGATTCCGGTATTGATGAGGAATAGTTCATCGATAATAAACTCCCCTTCCTCATATTGGTTCTTCATCTCGTCATAGACGGTGCTGAACGAGTCATACACGTTCCTGCCTGCGCCCAGGGCCGTTGCAAGAGCATCAAGCATATCTCGGAACTGGGTCTTCAGCTTCTTTTTCCGATTCTCCAGAAGCTGCTTTTTCCTTACTGGCAGAAAAAGTTTGCCGGCGATGAGGCCGGTCACCGTCATGACCAGCAAATTCAAAAAATACGTAGCGGTCGTCGGGTCTCCGAATTCATCTCTCGCCATCCCACCGTAAAACAGATATCCGACCGCCGCCCCGACGGCAAACGCCGCCAAAAAATAGCCTATCTTCTCTATGGCACTCATATAGTAAACGCCATAGTTGAGCGTTACATCTCCCGTGGCAGACCGATAATACTGCGGTTCACGATCGGGTCTGGTCTTTGCCGGCTTCTCTTTCGGCTGTTTTCGTACCGTTTTGTTTTTTCCGACTTTGATCATTGGTCCCTCCGGAAAGGTCAGAACACTCTTTTTTCTCCTGCCATCAGCAGCTTCATCGTCTTTTTCATCTCGTTCTTCGTCCGCAGCAGTTTCCCGCTCACGCATTCCATGGTGCTACTGTCATCCTCAACGAACTGGTAGAGCGGATTGAGTATGATACGTCCCCGATCATCCAGCCCTAGGACTTCTGTGATCTCCATCGTTTTTCTGCTGTGGTCGCGCATTCTGGCGAGATGGATGATGACGTCCACCGCACTGGATATCTGCTGCCGGATAGCAGCCAGCGGCAATCCTTCAGCGCCCTGCAGGACCATCGTCTCCAGTCTGCTCAGCATGTCGGCCGTTGAGTTGGCATGGCCTGTTGACAAAGAGCCATCATGGCCCGTATTCATAGCCTGCAGCATGTCGAGTGCCTCCGCGCCGCGGACCTCGCCCACGATGATCCTATCCGGCCGCATTCGAAGGCTGGACTTGATCAGATCCCGCATCGTGACAGAGCCCGCGCCGGCCGAGTTGGCATTTCTCGTCTCCAAACTCACCAGGTTATCCACGTTTTCTATCTGCAGTTCCGCCGAGTCCTCTATGGTGATGATGCGTTCGCTTTTCGGGATGTAGTTGGAAAGCGCATTCAAAAACGTTGTCTTCCCGGATCCGGTCCCGCCCGCAATGAAAATGTTGTACTTTGCCTTGACCAACACTTCCAGAAAATCCGCTACGCTCCGGGGCAGGGAACCGTATTCGATCAGCTTCTCGATGGTCATGGGATCTTTGGAGAACTTACGAATCGTCACGACCGGCCCGATCAGAGATATGGGCGGCAGCACCACATTCACACGTGAACCATCGGGAAGCCGGGTGTCCACGATCGGGTTCGCCTGGTTCACCTCGCGCCCTGCCATACCCACAATCCGCTGGATGACGTCCTCCAAACGCCGTTCGCTTTCAAACGCTTTATCGAGACGCTTCGTGACGCCGTTCTGCTCGATAAAAATGTTCTCGGGCCCGTTGATCATCACCTCAGTGATCGTGTCATCCGACATTATGGAATCGAGGATGCCGAAGCCTCTTATGGCGCTATATACCTGTTTGACGATGGATACCCGCTGGTCGATCGTACAATAGGTCCCGGACAACTGCTCTGTTACGATCTCCTCTACCTTTTCCTCCAGGGTTGCGTCATCCATTTTACTGAGGGAGAGATTCTCGGTGATATAGCTTTTGATCCTTCTGATAAATACCTGTTCCTGTTCAAAATCCATGGGCAGTTCTCCCCCTTCCGAACCCGCATGATCCCGCCTGCATTACGAGATAGAATCAAACAATACGATCAAATAAATCTCCCATGCCAATCAGCCTTTTGACCACATCCGCGGTCTTGGCATGCTCAAAGCGCGGTATCCCCCCTAGGCTCTCTAATCCTATATCCGGCAGCAGTTCGCACGTTTTGTTGCTGAATTTGTTATATATCAGCCTCATCCGATATCTGATCGGGGCATCCACGTTCTGCTCCATGATCTCAAGCGCATGATATGCCTGGACTGTCTTTTCATTGGAAACCTCTGAGCCATCACCCACAAGCACGATCGCATGGGCCTGTTGGTAAAGTGCCATATCGTCCTTGGAAAGAGAGAAATCACAGTCAATGATGATCCGGTCATAGGCACCAGCAGAGCTGAGTTCCGAGACGATCTGCGTCTTCTCGTCCGCGCCCAGCTCCATCAGATCCAGAGCGATTTTCGGTCTTGCGAAAAAATACACGCCGCACGGGTCGCGCCTGACACAGCTTTCCAGTTTCAGCGCCAAGTTGGCTTTTTTGCTCTTCACAGTGAACACAACATCGCTCATGTCGTATTGTCCATCTGCAGAGAAAAAGACTCCCGCGTCTCCAAACTGCTCCAGATTCAGATACAGAACACGATGGCCTTGCTCACTGAAATGGATCGCGCACGCCGCCGCCATGGACGAACTTCCAGTTCCGCCGCTGGCAGCGCCAAAGACAATAATCTTGCAGTCTCCCGATCCCATCCTCAGGCCAGACACTTCCCCGGACGTTTCTGCATAGAGATTCAAGATCTGCTTGTAGATCAGGTCAATCTTTTGATATTTGAAGACGACAGGCTGGCCGTTGAGCGTCTCGATATCTGACGACTCCACAAAATATGCAAAAGCACAGCGGCGAGGGAGCTGGCCCACATCGACGCTAAACGAATCGTCGGCCAGCAGAACATCTATCTTGGCGTTATCCAACATGCTTATGGCCACTTCCAGGCCTGTAAACGAATACAACTCCAAAGTCTCAGCGAATCTTGTGCTGAGAATGGATACGATCCGTTTACGATAGCTCTCGTCCCGTTCCAGGACCGCCAATTTGATCTTCATTTTTCCCCTCCGCTATCAATTGTTCACTTAAACGGGCCATCTTTCTATGCAAGATTTGTGCCCACACCAGTGCAAAAACAGCTTTGTACTTCGGATCATTCGGTTACCAAAGTACAGTTTTGTCTCCGCTAAATTAGGAAATCGATAATTACACTGATACAAATATACATAATTACAATTTATTATAGCAAAGTGTTTTCCCTCGGTCAATATCACTTTGGTTACAAAACTGTACTTTTTTCTCCACCGGCATAAGTTGACG
>CANRLX010000031.1 GCA_947631615.1 uncultured Acetatifactor sp. | reverse complement strand
CCCACCCTTCTCCGGATGTATTCCCGGGCGATGTCTCTGGTAAGCTCCGTATCTCCATCCGTACTTCCAAAGATCGATTCCGAGTAACCGTTATAGATTCCACTGCCGCCCCATTCTCCCTGCATCCCCATAGCGATCCACGCCTCCGCGGGAATACCGTCTCCGATTTCCCTGCCGGAGCGGATCTCATAGCCGCGCCTCACCGCGCTTTCGCACAGCAGGGGAAGAACCAGGACAAGTCCCCATAAAAGCGCCTTCCATCTCAGTCGGGCAAGGGCGATGACGGCGAAGACGATACCGAGCGCGATAAGCGGTATCAGGCTGTTCTTCCTGGCGAGAGTCGCTATGACGGCGCACACCAGAGAAATGACCAGATACCGTATTTTAGAGTTCTCGTTCCACCGAAGCCCTCCCCACATTGCCGCCAGGCAGAGCGCCGCGGAACACAGATCCCCATACACATAGGTCACATACAGGTACATGGGAAGAAACAGGGTGCCCCCCATCAGACAATAGAGGTTCACCGTCTGATTGTGAAACAGAAGATCCGCGACGCGGTACAGCAGAAAAAGGATCAGGCACACAAAGATCACATTGATATACTGCACGAGCCGATAGCTTCCCCATATCCGGATCAGCGCGCTCTCGAGAAAGATCAGACCGTACTGCTGGACGTACATCCGCAAGTATCCGACGCCCACCGCTTCAAAATTACCGTGGACAAAATCGGTCGCCGTGTCAAACACCTGCAGCTGGTCCCATATGGGCGGAAGGGGACTCACCGTGACCCAGACGCACAAAAGGACGCCCACCGCCGCCACGTCGATCAGCGCAAGCCGAAAGACCCTCCGCGCCCTCTGCGCGTCGTCTCCCCGCAGGATCAGCTTTTGCGCGAGGAAAAAAGCCAAAAACAACAAAAGCGCGGCAGCCAGATTCTTCCACGGGTGATCTTCGTATTCCAGGATCCATTCTCTGGAATAATCCGCGGGAAACCGAAACGTGGAGAGCGCTGTCCAACAGCACAAAAATCCCGTGATCGCCGCCGTCATAAGCTTAACGGCGCGCACGCACAGCTTCTCCGCTTCCCCACCTGCAATCTTCCACTTCTCTTTTGTCATGCTTCCTCCCACGCTCAGCCGGCTTTGGCGGTCTCTTCTTTTGCCTTCTTCTTGATATGGTTCCCGATGATCTCGGAGACCTCGTTGATCGCGATGAACGCGCTGGCGTCCACCTCTTTGATCAGCTTCTTTAACTCATATACTTCCAGACGGTTGAGCACACAGTACACGACCTCCTTGCGGCCGCTGATCAGGCCCTCGCCCTCCAGTATCGTGGCGGTCCGCCCCATCCGGCGGTAGATCATATCCGCAATCTCCTTGCCGTCGTTCGTGATGATCATCGCCGCCTTCGCCTGGTTCATCCCGTTGTCCACAAAATCCAGCACTTTGGACGTGATATAGTAGGTCAGCAGGCTGTACATCGCCCGGTCAAAGCCAAACAGGATCCCCGCGGCCCCGTAGATGATCACATTAAAGATCAGCACGGTCCTGCCCACGGGAAAATCAAATTTCCGGTTCAACAGGATCGCCACCGTCTCCGTTCCGTCCAGGCAGCCGCCGAAGGAGATCACCAGCCCCACCCCGATCCCCAGCAGGATGCCGCCGAAGCACACGGCCAGCAGATATTCGTCCGTCATATTCTGCATGGGGGCGAACACCTCGAGAAAGAAGGAGAACACGACCATGGAAAATCCCGCTTTGGCCAAAAATTTCCTCCCCAGCACCTTATACCCGACGATCAGAAAGGGAATGTTTAGCGCAAACGTCAAAAGGCTCAGGCGGATCCTGGTCAGGTTGTTGATCATGATACCGATGCCGACCACCCCGCCGTCTAAAATGGTACAGGGGACCAAAAATTCCTCAATGGCAAATGCCGCGATGGCAGAACCCACCGTCAGCATCAAATATTCCCACAAAAAACGGGCCGTTCTTTTGACATAGTTCCCGCTCTTCTGCCGGCTCTCCGAACCGCTCTTTGTCTGTGTCAATCCCTCGTCCCCCTCAACTCTATACTCCATCTGCTTTGTTCTCTTATCTTACCACAAAGGGAACCATAATTCAACCGATGACCGGCTCCTGCCGCCTCCGGTATTCTAATGGCGTCATCCCCGTCTTTTTCTTAAATGCCGCCGTCAGGTTGCCGGGATATTGATACCCGCTCTCCAGGGCCACCTCCGTGACGGTCTTCTCCGTGTTCAAAAGCAGGCGCTGGGCGTTCTTTAGGCGAATATTTCCCAGGTATTCCGCGTAGGTCTTTCCGAGCTGGCGGTGAAACAGCCTGGAAAAATAGGCGACGGAATAATTGACGATGCCCGCCACCTCCCCCACAGTGATGTTTTCCGCATAATGCTTCTCCATGTAGCAGACCGCCTCGATGACCGGGGGCGTCAGCGTCGACGCATGGGTGCTGGCGCTCTCGTCCGGAAGCCTTCGCTCCGCTATGGTCAAAAGAAGCTCCGACAGCATACACTGCAGCTTAAAGTCGCTGTACACGGAGCGCTGTCGATCCTCCTCCAGCATCTGAAAGAAAAGCTCCCTGACCCGTCCGGTCGTTTTTTCGTCAAAATGATGCGTGGGACGCGAATAGATGTCGTCCAGAAGCTGCTGGCCGAACCGCTCGGTCAGCGGCCGGATAAAGAGAGGCGAAAACTTGATCAAAATACTCTCGTAGGGGGCATCGGAAGCCGGGATCGTCCTGTGATAGACAAAGGGCGCCATCGTGCCCACGTAGCCGGGGTGGGAGGTGACGGTCACATCCGGCGTGATCGTGGTCCTGTCCCCACAGATATGATAGCCCAGCGTATAATGATCCGATGCGACCTCCAGGGAGGGCATCTCGTAATCCGCGGGAAGCCTGCGGTATTTTATGTGAAAAAGCTGTCCCTCCGGCAGCGGCAGCGCCATTTTTCTCGACTCCCTTCCTCAGCGGGCCCGACAGGATCCGTTTTCCTCCCCGGCCCAAAATGTCATCTTTTCATAATTTACAAGTCCATTATCTCATAAAATGATAAGAAAAACAAAGAGAAGTTTATTAAACTGTAGCATAAAGACAAAAGACAAGCGCAAGAACACATTGGGAATCTCTTGGGAGCACACATGAAACACAAGAACATTGATATGACAACCGGCCCGATTATGACAAACATCCTGTGGTTTGCACTTCCCATTATACTGGGGAACGTGCTGCAGCAGATGTACACCACCGTAGACACCCTGGTCATTGGGAATTTCTGCGGGGACACCTCCCTGGCTGCGGTAGGGACAAGCTCACAGCCCGTGGAGGTCCTTCTCTGCGTCTTTCTGGGCATCGGATCCGGCGTGTCCATCCTGATCTCCCAGTGTGCCGGCGCGGAAGACATGGAAAAAATGCGGCGCACCGCCGATACGGCGATCTGCTTCGTCTACCTGTGCGGCCTTCCGCTGTGTGTGGCGGGTCTGTTTGCCGCCCCCTGGATCCTGCGTTTTATGGGCGCTCCTGTGGACACCTATGACGCCGCCGTGGCCTACACCAGGATCATCTTCTTAGGCTCCCTGGGCAACATCGGCTACAATATGAACGCCGGAATCCTGCGGGGACTGGGCGACAGCAAAGCCTCCCTCTGGTTCCTCGTGGTCTCCTGCATCACCAACATTGTCCTGGATCTTCTGCTGGTCGCCGGATTGGGCATGGACGTCACGGGCGCGGCGCTCGCCACCACCGCCGCCATGTATCTGTCGTGGTTTGTCAGCATCCTGTATATCCGCAGCCGGTTCCCCCAGATGCAATTTACCTTTCTGCCCAGGCACTGCTATCGGGAAGACTTAAAGAGCATTGTGCGCATCGGCCTTCCTATCGGCCTGAACAACTCTCTGTACTCGCTGGGGCATGTCGCTATGCAGACTCTTGTGAACGCACAGGGTTCCGTCTTTATGGCGGGCCAGTCCATCGCCGGCAGGATCACCGGCATATCCAACGTGGCGATCACCGCGCTGTCCTCCGCCGCCACCACCTTCTCCGGCCAAAACTACGGCGCCCGCAATTTCGGCAGGCTCCGCAGAGGATATCTGCGGATTCCCTTCACCTCCGGCGCGATCACGCTGGCCGCCGGACTGGTCATGATCGGGATCCGGATGCCGATTCTTCGCTGTTTCTCTAAGGATGCGGTCGTGTTGATGTACGCCAGCCGCTACGTGGTGATCATGCTGCTCTCCCAGTGGCTCTATGCGATCTTCAACGGGATCATCTGCATTGTCAACGGCGTCGGCCTGATCCGTTACACCACCGTGGTGAACCTCCTCATGCTCTGGGCCGTGCGGATCCCCAGCGCATACCTGATCGCCAGAGTGTTCGACGGCACCTATATCATGCTGTGCTTTCCCATCAGCTTCGGCTTCGGTATGCTCATGATGGTCGCATACTATCTCCTCTCCCCCAGGTGGAAGGAAATTCTTGCCACGCCGGACGCCTCCCCGCTTTCGACCCCGTAGCTTCTGCCCGCAGTTTCTTCTCCGTTTGCAAAAAGCTCTTCGCTTTCTCCGGTTGTCCTATTCAAAAAGAAACATCTATGATATACTGATAAATATGGAGGTGATTCTCAATGATCGATATTTTCTTCGACAAACTGTACCGTTTTGAACGAAACGTGGAGCCCTGCTATATCGGCATCCCGGTGAAGGAGGGCGCGCTTCGGGAGCTCTCCGGAGTCAGCGTGTATCAGGAGGGCCAAAGGCTGCCCCTCCAGGCCAGGGTGACCTCCCGGCACAAGGACGGCTCCGTGCGGTTTCTGTTTTTGCGGTTTTTGGCGGATCTGCCGGCCAACCGAGGCGCGGTGCTGCAGTGCAGCCTGCAAGGGGAGCCGGTCAGGGCAGCCGGCGCTCCAAACGGCGAAGAACCGGACGCCGGATCTCTGCCGGCATCCGAGAGATGGAATCTGCTGCAGACCCGCTCGGACGAGGCGGGCATCACCGTGTCCACCCTCTGCGGCGAGGCGCGGGAGCCCTTTTCCTTCCGGGTGGCGCACAACAGCGATTCTCTCTTTGAAAGCCTGCACGCCTACGGCAGGGATTATGAAAAGCGGCAGTTTGCGGGCCCCTTTTTGAAGGACGGAAACGGGCGGGAGTACCGGGTCCGCATCGGCGCCTGGCAGATCGCGGAGGAAGGGCCCATATGCACCGTTTTAAAGGCAAAGGGCAGCAATCTCCCCTCCGACGGATCCGACGGCCTGCCCCGGGTGGATTTTGAGTGCAGACTCACCGCTTGGGCGGGGAAGCCCTGGGTGGAGGTATCGTATCGGATCATCAATACCACGGACGAGCCCCTTCACGTGGCGTCGCTGGTGTTTCGCATCCTGCGGACGCCGGATGCCGCGGCGGGCGGGGCAATGATAGAGACCGACGCTTGCGAAAAGATGGATTCCACCGGATGCGGGGATCACCTGGGCGGACCGGATCTGGGAGACGGCCCCGTCTTTCATGTGACGGGGATCGGCGAACTAAGGCAGGCCGCAGAGAGGACGCCCGTGGATCAGATCCGCACCTGCGCGGCAAGCTCCAACTATAAGACCGATTTTTATCTGGGGCAAAACGGCGCCGCCGTGAGCCGCACGGTGGACTCCAAACGGCTCCTGCGGGAGGCAAACGAGCATTTTGCGGAGGTGTTCTACGGGACCTTTTTTGCGGATGTCACGGACAGCGAGGGCGGGGTGTGCGCCACGATCTTTCAGGCACAGCAGAATTACCCCAAGGCGGTTACGGCAGATTCGTCCGGCGTCTCCGTGATGCTGGTGCCGGAGCAGGTGGAAAAGGTCGTGATGCAGACCGGTATGGCCAGAGAACAGAAATTTCTGCTGCACTTCCACACGGCCGAGGAGGATCTGGCGGAGATCGACAACCGCAGCCTGATCTACCAGATGCCCGACCGGCCCTATCTGTCCCCAGAGACGCACCGAGACTCCGGCGTGTGGCTGGACGTCTTTGCGGACAAGCCGGATATCGATGTGGAGCAGAGCCTGGTGGGACGGGCCGACGGTCATTGCCGCGCCTACGGGATGTTAAACTTCGGCGATTCCTATGACTCCGGCTATACGGCCCAGGGACGGGCCGGCGACAATCTGGTCTGGTGCAACAACGAGTACGATTATCCCCACGCCTGCGCCCTTTTGTATGTGCGCACAGGCATCCGGAGATTTCTGGACTACAACATCGCCTCCTGCAGCCATTGGATGGACGTGGATGTGTGCCACTATCACCCCGACCCTCTCTACGTGGGCGGACAGTGGGAGCACACGGGCGGGCACTGTATCGACGGCGTCATGGTCTGCTCCCATGAATGGGTGGAAGGGCTCCTGGACTACTATCACTTCACGGGGGACGAGCGGGGGCTTGAGACCGCCCTCGGCATCGGGGACAACGTGCAGCGCCTCTTAAACAGCCCCATGTACGCCAAGGTAGGGGAGGCCAACGCCAGGGAGACCGGCTGGGCCCTTCGGACGCTCACGGCCCTGTACGTGGAGACCAGGGAGGAAAAGTGGCTCGCAAAATGCCCGGGAATCCTGAGAGATTTTAAGGTCTGGGAGGAACAGTACGGCAACTGGCTTGCCCCCTACACGGACAATACCGTCATCCGCGTGGGCTTTATGATCTCCGTGGCGATCGGGAGCGTCATGCGCTACTACAGAGAGTTCCCCGATCCCGAGTTAAAGGCGATGATCCTTCGGGCGGTGGACGATCTGATCGAAAACTGCTACCTGGAAAATCTGGGCTGCTTTTATTACAAGGAGCTGCCCAGCTTAAACCGCATCGGAAACAACACGCTGCTTTTGGAGGCGTTGGCCATCGCCTACGAGCTGTCCGGCGACGCGGATTACCTGCGCCCCGGAATACGGACCTTCCAAAAGGCCATCGCGGCGCCCACGCCGGGGGCGGTGGGCGGCAAGAAGGTCGTGGGGGACGCCCTGATCGTGGGAAATGCCAGCAGCAAGAATTTCGCACAGAGCCTGATCCCCCTGGCGACCTTTTACCGGGCGGCATCGGAATGTGGACTTTTGTAGGGCACGCTTTGCGCAGACATCTAAAAATCATAGAAATGACAGGAGGAACGGAAATGAAAACGAAAAAAAACAGAATCTGGAATTACCATACCGAAATCGACGGTGAGAGCGGCGGCGAGGGCGTGGTGCGCAGAATACTGGCCTACACGGACGAGCTGATGATCGTGGAAAACCACTTTCAGGAGGGCGCGGTGGGCGCTCTGCACCATCATCCGCACACGCAGATCACCTATGTGGTGAGCGGACAGTTTGAATTTACCATAGACGGGGAGAAAAAGATTGTAAACCCCGGAGACAGTATGCTGAAAAAGGACGGGATCGAGCACGGCTGCGTATGCCTGAAGGAGGGCATCCTTCTGGATATCTTCTCCCCCATGCGTGAGGACTTTGTCTAAAGACTTCCCCTTGTTCTAAAATCCGTCGGCGCCCTGGCTTTTCGCCCCCGCAATGCGACATTCATCCAGGCGCCGCACGCAGCCGGACACATCCGTCTTGTGGCGGAACAGCTCGTCAAAAACCTCCGCCACCTCGTCCGCGCTGTAGCCGATGATCCTGGATGCGGCGGTGGACACGCGCTCGTTGGTCGCGATGGAAGCGCCCGCATCCGTCACCATCTGCGACTGGATGTTGGTCGTCTGTCCTTTAAAGCAGCTCACGGTGGCTATCCCCTCAAAGGCGGCGTTATAGTTTTGGGGCGTGGCGCAGAACTCCAAAAACTCCAACACCGTATCCAGCCGCTCGCTGTTTTTGTTTGCCATCATCATATTCAGGTTGCCGCCCTCATAGGTGCCTTCATCGGCCGTCCCCATAAAGATAGGCATCACGGCAAAATCTTCCACCGAATACTTACGGTTCTGTTCAAAGTCGGTGTAAAACCAAGTGTCCCAGATAAAGGTCATAACCGCATCTCCGGAGCCGAGGGCGGGACCGATATCGGACCATCCGGTCTCCAGATACTCCTCTCCAAACCATCCCTTTTCGGCGGCGTCCGCGATCCACTGCACCATCCGCGTCACCTCCGGTATATCGGCGTAGGCGATCTCATTTCGGTTCAGTCTGCGAAGCAGCGGCGGATCGTCCGCAAAGACCGGATCCAGACCGAACTGGATCATCCAGGAACAGCCGTCGGCCGGCCAGCAGACAGGCGTATAGCCGGCATCGGCGAGGGCCTGGCACAGGACGTCAAACTCCGCCTGGGTGGCGGCCGGTTTCAGTCCCAGGCCATCCAGGATCGTCCGGTTGTAATAGCAGCCGGAGACGGAGTTTTCCCAGAAGGGCAGACCGAGGAGATTTCCGTCGGCGTCCTGACAGTAGGCGCGGGCGCTGTCCGTCAGATCGTCCACCCAGCTCTCGCCGTTCAGGTAGTAAAAATTGCCGGCAACGTCAAACCGGTTCAGATCCGCGTTGTGAAAATGCAGAAAGACATCCGGCACGTCCCCTTGCGCAAACCTTTCCGAGGCCAGCCGCTCATAATCGGCGTCCTCATAGGCGATGATCTTCAGCCGGTTGCCGGTAGCGTCCTCGTACCGCTCAAAAATATCGGTCATGTAGCTCTTTTCCAGATCGCTTTTCTTGCCCATGATTGTCAGGGTGACTCTGTCCGTCCCGCCCGCTCCCCCGGGGAACCCGCCGCAGGAGGTCAAAAGGACCGTCGACACAAGAGCCGCCACCCAAAATAGCCTTTTTTTCATTCGCCGTCCTCTCCTTCCTCCCGGGCCGTGCCCGAAGCGTTTCGCCCCTGTCTCAGGAGCCGTCCGACCAGCTTTCGCACCGCGGCCATATCAATGGGCTTCGCCAGATGTCCGTCCATGCCGGATGCCATAGCGTCCCGCACATCCTCGGCAAAGGTGTTGGCCGTCATCGCCACGATGGGGATCGTCTCCGCCTCGGGATGGCCGCAGGCGCGGATCTGCCTAGTGGCCTCGTAGCCGTTCATCACGGGCATCTGCACATCCATCAGGATCATATCATAGCGGCCCGGCTCGGAGCCCTGAAACCGCTCCACGGCCTCCAGGCCGTTCACCGCCACCTCGTACTGAGCGCCCTCCAGCTTTAACATCTCCGTCAGGATCTCCGCATTCAGCTCATTATCCTCCACCACAAGGAACCTTCTTCCCTCCATCACGCGCTCGGGCTCTTCCTCCTCGGAGGCGCTTAGTCCGGCATAATCCAAATAGAACGGCGCGATGGTCTGCCAGAAGCTGGAGACAAAAAAGGGCTTGGCCATAAAGGCATTGATCCCCGCTCTCCGCGCTTCCGTTTCGATCTCGCTCCAATCGTAGGAGGTCAGCACCAGGATCGGCACCTTCTCTCCCACCTGCTCCCGTATCCGGCGGGCGGTCTCTACGCCGTTCATTCCCGGCATCTTCCAATCCAGCAGGATCACGTGGAAATCCTCCCCGCGCCGGTGCGCTTCCACCGCGGCCTCCACCGCGGCGGCCCCTTCCGTCACATAGGACACATCCACACCGGTATCCCGCATCATCTCCTGAATGTTTCGACAGATCTCCTCCTCGTCGTCCGCGACAAGGATACGGTTGACCTTCTGCCGGAACCACTGATCCGCCTCCTCCTGCTCCGGAAGCAGGAAGGACAGCTCCACGGTAAAGGTGCTCCCCTGGCCCGACTTACTCTCCACCTGTATGATACCGCCCATCAGGTCCACCAGATTTTTGGTGATCGCCATTCCCAGACCCGTTCCCTGCACCTTGTTGGTGACGGAGCTGATCTCCCGACTAAACGGCTGGAAGATGCTCTTCTGAAACTCCTCCCCCATTCCGATGCCGTTGTCCTTCACGACAAACCGCAGCTTGACATACTGCTGCGCGGCGGTCTGGGGCAGCACGCTCACCAGAAACGCAATCCGCCCGCCGTTCGGCGTGTACTTGATCGCATTTGACAGCAGATTGATCAGGATCTGGTTCAGACGCAGCTTGTCGCCGACGATCTGTTCCGGCGGCGCTCCCTGCACCTGGATGATAAATTTCTGACGCTTCGCCTTGGCCTGCGGCATCAGTATGATATTCAGCTCCTCCAGAAGCTGCGGCAGACTGAACCGATCCACGTTCAGGGACGTCTTGCCGCTCTCGATCTTACTCATATCCAGCACATCGTTAATCAGGCTGAGCAGGTGATGGCTGGAGGCCGTTATCTTGCGGGCGTATTCCCGCACCTTGTCCGCCTGGTCCGCATCCTTCTCCAACAACACCGAGAAGCCTACGATGGCATTCATCGGCGTGCGGATATCGTGGGACATATTGGACAGGAAATTGCTCTTCGCCTCGTTGGCGCTCTGGGCCGCATCCAGCGCCTCCTGCAGCTTTTGGTTCATCTGCTGTTCCCGGGTGCGGTCCGACAGCACGACAATATATTTCTCAACGCCCTGAATCTCCATGTGGTACACCGTCATGCGGTACCAGCGGCGCTCGCCGGTGTTCTGGTGCATGTACTCGCACTCCCAGTATCGGCTGCCGCGGAGAGGGATGGCCGCAAGGACCTCTCTGGGGATCACAACGTTGTAATCCACCGCGCACTTCTCCATCACTCGGATATCCGCTCTGGCCTCCTCCACCGGTATCCCCAGAAGCCTCTCCAGGTTGGGGCTGATATAGTCCACATGATGCTGCACGGTGTCCAGCATAATAAAGATGTCGTCCACACTGTTGGACAGCACGTCAAACATCAGCTCCCGATACTGGAGCTCCGTCCTGTTTCTGCGCGACTGGCTGCGGCTGCGCAGAACGATCGGAAACACCACCATTCCCCCGACCAGCAGGAAAATTACGATCAGGACACTCATGGTCGCGTTCTGGACCGACAAAAATCCGGCGCTGACAACGCTCTGAGGCACCACGCTCAAAAGGACATACTCCTGGTAGCCGACGGGCTGATACAGGACGCAATGGCTGACACCGCCTATGTTACACTGCGTCAGGCCAGAACGCCCGTTCAGCCAGTCGCTTTGTATCTGTGCCAGGCTCTCCTCGTCCAGATCCGACGCGCCCCTCAGATAGACAAGATAATTCTCAAACACGCTGCCTCCGGTCTGCGTCGAAAGCAGCACCCTGCCGTCGCTGTGGACCACAAAGCACTTGGCCTTTCCGGAGAAGGCGTCCACGTTCAGTGAGCTTGCCAAATCCTCGTTGGTATAGCTGACGGCAACGGCGTCGTAGCGAAATCCTCTATACTCTCCGGAGGGTACCGAAACGGCGAATACCGTGACCTCCTGACCGTCGGGGAGCGTCTCCCCAACCATGACCGGCTCCCTCTGTTCCAGAAGCCGATCCCAGCAGCCCTCCAGCTCCATCCGGCCCTTCACACCGCCCAACGTCATGGAGGCTTCCTCCCGGGAAAGGAAATAAAACTCCGAAAAGCCCCAGCTTTCCTGTTCCCTTGCGATAAAGTCAGAGATCCCGCCGGCAGACACGCCTCCGTCCAGGCCAAAGCTGTCTCCCCAGCTCTCCAAAAGCCCCCAGTTTCGCCGGACGAAAGAGCCGAACGAACGGTTTACCTGGCCGTAGATCTCTTCCAGATGCGCCGTGCTGTCCTCGTAAATCCGCTGAGAAATAAACCCAAAGTACACGATCCCTATTAAAATTGCCGTGATGCCGACAACACCCATTATAAGAGACGGAAGAAATTTTCCAAACCATTTTTTCATCATCCGATCCGTAACCTCTGCAGCAATCATAATTATCTTAACGTAAGGATGTCCTCTGCGACATTACCGCTCCTGCCCCGCCCCTGTCCAAAGAAGCGCCTCCCTCTCAGTCAGAGTCCACATCGTACTCCAGGATCTCTCCCGAGACGGCGTCGATCGCATAGCCGTACTCTGTCCTGCCGCAGTAAAATTCCACTTCGTATTCCAGTCTCCCGTCGTCGTATTCCCGCTCTGCCCTGAGAAACGACACGCCCTCCTGGGTCAATCCCGCATGTTCCAGCGCGATCTCCTTCGCACGGTCGGCCCCGATATCCCCGCCTGCCGAAGGCTGGTCGGTTGAGGGCTGGCTGGTTGGGAGCTGGCAGATTGAAGGCTGGTCTGCAGGCGCTTGACTTGCCGAGGGCTGGGAGGTTGGAGTCGGGGTGGTTGAGGACTGATCGGCTGGCGCTTGACTCGCTGGGGGCTGTGCGGCTGGAGGCTGACCAGTTGAGGGCTGGGCCTGCCGAACATCCTGGGCCGGTACTCTCGAGCCGCCCTCGATGTCCCTTGCCAGAATGTCCCCGTCCTTGGCGCGTATCACGTATTCATACTCCGCGCCGCCGCTGTAGAAATCCACCTCGTATACAAAACGGCCGTCGTCAAACTCCAATCCGGCGCGCAGCGCAGACACCTCCGACCCGTCCAGGCCCGCGTCCGCCAGGGCGACCGCCTTCGCTTCCTCTCTGCCGATCAGGCCGACGCGCAGACCGGTCGCGCCCATCCCCGCAAGGAAAGCGGCGATGACCGCCAAAACGCCAACACACAAAATAACTATATTTTTGGACGTGCCAGACAATCTTTTCATACAACCGCCTCCCTCTGTGCTCCCTTAAAAACGAATCACGACCGGCTCGCTTGTAAAAGAAGAAAATACGGCCGTCGCATCCTCAAAATAGAGCACCTCCGTGTTGTCGTCCTCAGCGGAATACATCGCCTGCAAGGACGGGTATCCCGCCAGCATATGCTCCTTCGCCTCCACGCGGTCGTCACGGACCAGTCTGCCGGACACGCGCAGCCACCTCTCCTGATCAAAGGCGCACACCTCCACCTTGGGATTCTTTTGGATCTGCTTCGACACATCCTTCACCTTGCCGGTCTGGATATACAGCTTTCCCTCAAAGAGATCCACCGTGCCAAACGGCCGCACGCGGGGCTGGTCGCCCTCCACCGTCGCCAGATAATAGGTTCCGCACTTCTTCAAAAAATCGTAAACTTCTTTCATCACAGGTTTCCTCCTTCACCGATCCGCATTTTTACCGTTTCCCCGTCCTCCAGAAAGCACGGTATGCCAAGCATATCTTCATGCCCGCATATTCTTTGTGCACACATATTCTTTGTATACGCATATTCTTTGTGCTTTCATACTTTCATGCACGTAAACCATACCACATTTTTTGATACAAGGCAAGATTTTCAAAATCCACACAACAAATATCGGTTCCGCAGCGATCGGCTACACGCCCGCCGTACCAAACGTGCTGCTCCTTGCCGTTTCCTATATCGCAGGCTCCCGCCGTTTCTGTTGGTTGAAAAAATCGCTTTTTCATGATATGCTATGTTCATGCACCGCGCCGAAGGCGGAGACGTACTATGGCTGCAAGGCAGACGATATCGCTAAGCTCCCGCCAGATGAAAATGACAAAGAAATAAATACAGGGAAATACAGAGGACTAAGGGATGAACCGAGATCTCATCAGGGAATACATTAACTCCCAGCCAGAGAAAATTGTACGTTCTTTGGATTTAAGCTCCAAAAAAATTAAGTACGATAAAATTATACAGAACCGCGTTATCGATGAAATAAACGGCGACGAAGAGATGTCGCGCGCCTTTCTCTTGACACGCCTTGTCAACGAGCTCGGCTACCAGCCGGATCGCATAGAAATGGAACATGAATATACTGCCGGCCGGGCGCCTAAACTTAGTCCTCGAATCGACGTCATTGTAAGAGACGGCAAGGGAAACGCTTTTCTTTTCATAGAAACAAAGAGCCCAAGCGAGTATGCGACTATAGATAAAGATAAGACGATAAACGATCAGTTATATCAAGTCGCTGCGCTTGAAAAGGCTGCGGGCCACAGCGTTAAATATCTCGTCCTCTATACCACCTCCGAAAATGCAAACAGTGTTTCCGACGACTGCATGATTATTGATATGGAGGAATACCCTACTTATGATGACTGGGATGCAGGACGCAATTACACAAACGAAATACCTGCAAGATATGGCAAAGCACAGCACAAGCCTTATGCAAAGGGCTCTGACAAAGATTTGGAGACGGAATTTACCGGGGAAATGCTTACCCAGCTGCAGGCCGATCTGCACAATGTCCTTTGGGGCGGCGGCAGCACGGATGACAACGACGTGTTTGCCTCATTAACCAATCTGATCCTTGCCAAAATTCAAGATGAAGATACCACGGAGGACGGGGAAACTTACAAGTTTCAATCGCTAACCTTTGAAAAAGAAGGCGACGAAGAATTTGAGACAAATGATCAGTTATTTGAGCGTATCAACGCGCTTTATCGGGATGCCCTAAAATCGAAATTATACATCCTTGACGAAGCGGAATTGAACAAATCTTATGTCGTCGACAGTAAGAAGTTTTCCCTGTCAAAATTAAAATATGTGGTTCAGCGCCTGGAAGGGCTTTCTTTTGTAGACGGAAAAAACAGCTTAAGCGGTAAGGACATCCTCGGTGAATTTTTTGAGGGGATTATTCGTGACGGTTTCAAGCAGAACAAGGGGCAGTTTTTTACCCATATAAACATTGTCCGTTTCATGCTTTGGTCGGTTCAGGCCGACAGACTTGCCGTTAAAAGAATAAAAGAGGACAAGGAAATCCCCTATTTAATTGATCCCTCCGCAGGCAGCGGAACCTTCCTGATCGAATACATGAAATTCATAACGGAAAATATGAAGTACCGTTTCCGCAAAGAGCTTGGCACGACACGGGCCGTAAAAGACAAAATAGAATCCGACTGGTTCTATCCGGATCACCGTGAAAACAAATGGGCACAGACTTATATCTATGGGTCGGAGCTTAATTTTAATCTCGGTACTGCAGCGAAGGTGAATATGATATTGCATGGAGACGGATCCACAAATATTTTTGTGAAGGACGGTCTGCTTCCGTTTTCCAAATACGAAAAAGAAACCGCTCCAAATATTCTTCATGACAGCGCGAATGAGGCACAATATTTTAACAAGGCCGTAAATGGTAATTTTGACCTTATCCTTACCAATCCGCCGTTTAGTGTCGACCTGGACAACGATACAAAGAAAACGCTCCGCAAGAGCTTCCTGTTTGGGGACAAAAAGAACTCCGAAAACCTTTTTATTGAACGCTGGTATCAGCTGCTGCGCGAAAACGGACGTTTAGCCGCCGTCCTTCCGGAAAGCGTCTTTGACACGACAGAAAATAAATATATTAGGCTGTTCCTATACAAATATTTTAAAATCAAAGCTATCGTCTCTCTCCCTCAGCTTGCCTTTGAACCCTACACATCCACAAAGACGAGTATTCTTTTTGCGCAAAAAAAGACAAAGAAGGAAGTCGATAAGTGGAATGACGCATGGGCGGCAGCAGAAAAAGAATACGCAAAACTAAGGACGAGAATTGAAAATCTCATAGCGGTTCATGATGGTCAAAAAGAAAAGAAAAAGCTTCCCTCCATAAAAAATCTGACCGCAGAGGAAGAGCGGATGCTGGTTTATAAAATGCTGAAAAATTACGTTTCTGAACAAGATCAAGCGCTGTCCGCTGACTCCCTTATGGACAAATACCATTCGGAGTTAGAGGAGCTTTGTAAGTTTGACAAAGACACTGCGGAGATCTTTGGTCATGTAAACACATGGTGGGTATTCGGAGAAGTGGTGGAGTCTCTGAATTATGAAGTCTTTATGGCGGAAGCCGATAATATTGGCTATAAACGCACCAAGCGTGGAGAAAAGGAAATGCCAAATGACCTCTTCACATTTGAGTACGCGCCGGACACTTTGGACGTCAACACTGTCAGGAAATATTATGACGATCTCAAAGCGTCAATAAATGAGGATATCAAGAAAGAAGAAGACAAGAAAAAGAAAGAAAAAAAGACGGAAAAGATCGATTCTATCGAAGAAAAAATACGCTGCCTCGACGAAAAATTAAAGGAGGCAATATCTGAGGAATCCACCGTTCACTCTTTTATTGAAAAATATTATGTCGACGGCAAATTGGCTCCGGAATTTTCAGAGCGAACAGACGATGAGCTAATCAACATGTTTCGCTCCGGTTTTTTGTCGGCGTATCAAAGCACGCGGGTTGCATTGCATCAGTCAACACATCAAACCATTCTCGATTATATGAGAGAACTGGACTGGGAATGAGGTACAAAATGAAAATAAATACGGTATGTCTCCGTCAATTCAGTCGTGAAAAATCCTTGAGAAGCGATTGCTCTTATCAGAGTATGGTTTCAAAATATTATGAAAATGGCGACGCCTATTACACATTTAACGATTTATTTGAAGTGCGCGAGGATAAGATCCATTCCGATGATTTAACCGGTGGATTTCGATATTGTCAGATTGGCGATGTCGGAAAAGATGGCACTCCCAATCCCGTGGATCTCGACTTTCATGATCGAAATCTATTAGATGAAAATTATTATTCAAAAATAGAAAAAGGCGATGTTATGCGTGTGGAAAAAGACGACATGCTCATGTCTTTTCTATTACCCCAGGATCCAAAAATAAAAGGGAAATTTACATACATAGACACTGCGAGCAAGGATATATTATTCTCAACAGCCTTTTTGCGTTTCAAGGGGAAAACGGCTTCCAAGATACTGTTTTATGCGCTGCAATCCATATTTTATCCGGACGTTGCCGCCACGGCCCGTATTCGGAAGGGATATACCGGCTATGCCACCTTGAGTAAAGACGATATAACCGATTTGAAATTTTCCAAAAAAATAGTAGATACATTATTACGCGATCGCCGCGCTTTAGACAAAGCTATCCATACTATTGAATCGAAAATTTCGGCGCTAAAATCCACTATCCGTACTTCCTCTGAAATCATCAATGATATCTTTGGCAGGGAATTTTCATTTGACTATATAAAATTTGATGAATTGAGGGACCAAAAAATATATTTTTCAAAGGAATCTGCCTTTTCCAACAATCCGGATCTTCGATTCAGCGCAAAGTTTCATCGGCCTGCGGGGGAGTTCGTTATGGCGGAGCTTCGCCGTATTACAGACAGAAAAATAAAGCACTATATTGCCGAACCCATCGTTTTAGGGGCAAGCATATCGCCTCACGATTTTGATGAGAACGGATCCGCATATTACATATCTATGGCCACAATAAAGACACTGCGCGTAGAGCTGGACGATACGCAATTAGTATCCGATTCTTATTATGAGAGCAAGCAAAAGAAATCTGTCATGCCAAATGATATTATTATCGCCCGCTCCGGAGTTGCAATAGGCAAAAGCGCCATTGTCGAGGAAGCTTTTGATGGAGTCTTTGCCGATTTTACCATGCGTATTCGCTTTGATGAAACAAAGTGCAATCCCCGCTTCGCCTATTACTACATAAGGAGCAAATATTTCCAGTATTTAATCGAAATATACAAAAAGGGATTGCAAAATCAAAATATTTTCCCAATCGTAATCCAGGAATTTCCGTTTCCAAGCCTTCCTCTGACGGAGCAAAACAGGATCGTTGATGAAATCCAAAAGGAAATGAGGAAACAACTCGCCATCAACAACAAAATCGAAAAACTCCGCAGGGAAATAGATCGCGTGATTCAATCGACTGTAACCGCATAACCGTGCGGCCTGTGATCGAGAGCCTGCCCGCCGTCAGCGCTTCGATTGCGGTGCTCCCTTTTGGCGTCCGGAGCATTTAGCATCCAAAGTTTCCGGCAAATCACTTCCCATAGTGCGCCGACACCTTCTTCAGATTCTCAATGATCGGCAGATGCTGCGGGCAGACGCCCTCGCACTGTCCACAGCCGACACAGTCGGACGCCTTGCCGAAGCTGCCATTCAGATTTTCATAGTTGGTATAGTTGACAGTCCAGCCCTTCTCCTCCAGCTTCTCACGCATATCCTCGTTGTACAACGAAAAATACTGAGGAATGGCAATGTGCATCGGGCACCCTTCCGTGCAGTAGGAACAGCCCGTACAGGGGACGGCGACCTGCCCGTTGATGATATCGGCCACCTGGAAGCAAAGCGCCTTTTCCTCCTCCGTCAGAGGCTTAAAATCCTCCATGTAGCTCAGATTGTCCTCCATCTGCTCCAGATTGGACATCCCCGAGAGCACGACCATGACCCCCGGCAGGCTCGCCGCAAAACGGATCGCCCAGCTTGGCACGCTCATCTTTTCATCGTGCTCTCTAAACAGCCTTTGGGCCTCCTCGGGAATGTTCGCCAGCGTTCCTCCCTTGACCGGCTCCATCACAATGACCGGCTTATCATGCTTTCGCGCCACCTCGTAGCAGGCGCGGGCGTTCACCCATTGGCTCTCCCAATCAAGGTAATTGATCTGAAGCTGAACAAATTCCATCTCCGGATGCTTCGTCAGGATCTCATCCAAAAGCTTCGGCGTATCGTGGAACGAAAAACCCGCATGTTTCACAAGCCCTTTTGCCTTTTTATCCATCAGCCAGTTGAAGCAGTCAAACTGCTCATATTTCGGATACATTGCCGCCTCAATGCCGTGCAGCAGATAATAGTCAAAATATCCCGCGCCGGTCTTTTCCAGCTGGGCTTGAAACACCTTGTCACGGTCCTCGAGGGAGTTGAAAAATCCTGCATGAAGCTTTGTGGCCAGCGTAAAGCTGTTCCTCGGATACCGGTCCACCAGCGCAGCCTTTGCGACACCTTCACTCGCAAACCCATTGTACATCCACGCCGTATCAAAATAAGTAAATCCCTTTTCCATAAACAGGTCAACCATCTTTTTCACCTGTTCCACGTCCACATCAGCGGCGTTGTTGCGGTCCCTCTGTGGCAGCCGCATCAGTCCAAAACCCAGTTTTTTCATTGTCCACTCTCCTCTCCGTGTCGTAAACATGAGCCCATTATACTTTAGGGCGGCAAAAATCACAAATGCCTATACGGAATACTTTATTATGCCTGATCCGTATTATAAAATGCTAAAGACCGCTGACGTAAGAGCCGAACGCCTCCAAAAACTTCTCCGCCGCCTTGGACTGCGTCCGGTACTTCTTCCAGACAAACGTCATCCCTATGGTCTGTTCCGGTTCAAACGGCACAAACACCAGATCGCTCCCCTGGGTGTGGATCAGCTTGTCCAGGGTCAGGACATAGCCCATCCCCTCCGCAGCCATAATCGAAGCGTTGAAGACCAGATTGTAGGTCGCCACAATGTTCTGTCCGGAAAACGGCTTCCCAAACCATTTGTCAACCCTTGCGTTGCCGAGGATCTGTCTGGATAAAATGAGCGGCTTCCCCCACAAATCCTCTGGGACAAGCCTCTCCCTTCCGGCGAGCGGCGCGTCCTTTCGCATCAGCACGCCCCACCTGTCTCTAAAGGGCAGCTCCATATACTCGTATTTTGACTGGTCCACATCTCCCAGCAGCAGGCAGAAGTCAAACAGCCCTTTATCCAATCTCTCCGTGAGATCTTCGGTGTCCCCGCTGACCACGTGGAAATGGATCCCCTCATACCTGCGCTGCAGATCGGCGACGATCTTTGCAATATGCCGGATCGCATCCGTCTCTCCCGCGCCGATATAAAGATCTCCCGACACCGCGTCGTCCGGATGTTTCATCTCCGCCTCCGTCCGATGGGCGAGGCTCACGATCTCCTCCGCTCTCCTGCGGAAGTAGATTCCGTCCTCCGTGAGCGTCACCTTCCGCTTCCCGCGGAGAAAGAGCGTCTTTCCAAATTCCTCCTCCAGATCCTTTAGCTGTCTTGAGAGCGTTGGCTGTGTCAGATGCAGATAGTCTGCCGCCCTGGAAAAGTTTTGTTCACGGGCGACCGCAAGAAAATATTCCAATACACGCAGCTCCGTTTAAACCACCACCTTTTTTCCAGCATAGCAGATTCTATCATTCCTTTCAAGCATAATAAATCATTCCGTATAAGCATTTGCTATCCATACCCGTTCCCTGTACAATGAAACACAGAAAAACAGGTGTGAAAGGATGGCCTTTTATGAAGCAAACGGATAAAATTTCCCAAAATCTGGCGGATGCCGGATGCACACCCGAGGAGATCTCTGATTTTCTGGCGAAGTGGGAAAACGGACAGCAGAAACAGGCGCTTCAGCTTTTGGGCGAGCACCGCAAGGAGCTTCTGAGCCAGTTCCACAGAAGCAAGGAGTGCATCGACTGTCTGGATTATCTGGTATTTCAGATAGAAAAAGAACAAAACGGCGAGGTAAAACGACTATGAATAAAATCACACAGGGCTATTACGTGGGAGAGCGCCCCCTGTTCGGGGCACATGAGCTGATCCTCGAGGATACGGTTTTCACCGACGGGGAATCGCCTCTGAAGGAAAGCTCCGATATCCGGCTGTACAATTCCATGTTTAAGTGGAAATACCCGCTGTGGTATTCTAAAAACATCTACGCCAAAGACTGCACATGGTTTGAAATGGCGCGGGCCGGAGTCTGGTACACCGACCGGATCACGGTGGAGGACAGCCAGATCGAGGCGCCGAAAAACTTCCGCCGCTGCAACAACGTCACACTCCGCAATGTGTCCTTCGCAAACGCCGTAGAAACCCTATGGAGCTGCCGCGACATCACCCTGGAGCATGTGACGGCAAAGGGGGATTATTTTGCCATGAACTGCGCCGATATGAAGATCGACGGGCTGACCCTGTATGGGAATTACTCCTTTGACGGTGCAAGGAACGCTAAGATCCGCAATTCCAGGCTGCTCTCCAAAGACGCGTTCTGGAACAGCGAAAATATCACCGTGTACGATTCCTTTATCTCCGGCGAGTATCTCGGCTGGAACGCCAAAAACCTGACCCTTGTCAACTGCACGGTCGAGAGTCTGCAGGGGATGTGCTACATCGATAACCTGGTCATGAAAAACTGTAAGCTGATCAACACGACGCTTGCCTTTGAATACTCCACCGTCCAGGCGGATATCACAGGCAAGATCGACAGCGTCCTGAATCCTTCCGGCGGCAGGATCACGGCGGACAGTATCGGAGAGCTGACGATCGAAAGGGATAAGGTCGATCCGTCCAAAACAATCATCGTCTGCCGGAAAGATGCGAAAGAAAACGCCTGAGGGCTTTGTTGTCTGTCTCCGAAAAAAGCGGGCAGAAGAGAAAAAACTCTTTTGCCCGTTTTAAATCCATGTGAAAATATCAGCGGAACGATACATGAAATTCCGGCTGTGACACCTGGGCGGCCGCCGTTTGCAAGGCGCCGGTATGAGCGTCTCGGTCACTCGCAATCCGTCCTTTGCCTTGCGTCTCGTTTTTATGAGTTTCTGCCGCTGCCTTTAACGTATTGTTCGCCTGATCCCATAGGGAGGACTGGAACGCTTGGGCCCGCTGCACCCTCCTGGTTCTCTTTTCAAGCTCCTCCTGTTTTCGCTGCGTGTCGGAGCCGTACCGTTCGTCCTGCTCGATCTCTCCCTTTAGGATGACGATGCCATCCTTGGTTCTGAGAATAACGGTCCCCACCTGGTCGGCCTGCTGTGCGCTGCTGTCAGCGGAGACGAGCGCATGAACCCTTTTGCCGGACAATCCGGCCCTGTCTTTTTCCTCTATCTCTTCTGCCTTCTCCACGCCAGCTGCATCTTCCGCCTTCTCTGCACTCTTTGCATCGACGGCATCCTCCGGCTCCTTCGATTTTTCCGGATCGTCCGCTTTATCCTTCCGGATGACAGAGCCGTCCGCATTCGATAAAATTCCCGTCTTTTCCGTTTTGCTTTCCGCCGTCTTGTTTTCCGCTGTCACGTCCGGCTGTTTCCGGCCGTCTTCCCGCTTCTCCTCCGCGGATGCCGCATCCTCCCGCTGTTCTTTTGCAAGCAGTTCCCTTTTCTGCGCGCGGCGCAGATCTTCCTTGTACTGCTTCAGCCTGGTATTCAGGCCAAGGATCTTCCTCTGGAGTTTTTTGCGTTCTGCCGCCTTCTCGTCGGCGGTGAGATCCTCTTTTGACGAGAGCGTCTGCACCTGCTGCCGTGCGTCCGTAATTTTATTCTGGATGTTCTTTGCCTTTGGGTCTGCCGAACCTGCCGGCATCTGGCTGTCCAAAAAGCGGGGCCGTGATGCTATCGTATCTATTCTCATCATAGCATCCTCCTTTCTGCAACGGGAACACCATCCTCATCGGACACCTCATTCCCATCGTTTCGCCTGCCAAAGATCTAATTATACATTTTTATTTTACCTGGGATTCCCTGCCTGTGTCAAGTACCTATCGGCACTTTTTGCCTCTCAAATGGGTCTTTCAAATGGGTCTCTCAAATTTCCGGTGCAATCGCTCCTCACAAGGCAGTCATACGGCATCCGGCAGGCTTCCTCTCGACCATGCCGCTCCGGCAGATCCGGCCTGTTCTTTTGTCGATTCTTTGTCCCTTATGCTTTCTATTCCTGTTGCCACAAAGACCAGGGCGCATTTGGTATACAGCTTTGCCTCTACTTTTTTTCCGTAAGGGCCCATTATAAGAAAAGGAAACGCACATAAACTACAACAAACCGCTCCCACTATCCCTTCCGCAAATGCAAGGCCGCGGCAAGCCTCGCACACACACCTCTGATTTCAAACCTCCGTTTCCTCCTAAACGGCTCCTCTGTCGGGCAGAGAGCAGGCAATTATTTTTTATGTTCGGGATGTCTTCTTTCCCACTCCTGGATCCATTCAAACCTTCGCTGTCAAACGCAAAAACCTGTTTTTCGTCCGAGCCTCCTGTGTACACAATCGGAATATCATTGTAATTGTTGCGGATCGTTATGCCCATTTTCAATATCCTCCTGCTCTTTAGACATCCCCAAGCGCACCGCTGCCGTATGCACCGATCGCACTCCCATAAGCCGCTGCCGCCATCTGCTCCAAAATGTTCGGAGCGATTGCGACATTGTGAAATCCCGCTATGCTTGCACCAAAATTATCAATACTCCGCTGATCGTGGCCGATATTCTTCCCCATCACATTTGCGCCATATTTCTGTTTCAGATATTCCACATACTGCGCCGATTGCTCCGTCTGCCCCTTCTCTGCGGCCTGCTTTGCGGAATCTGCAAAATTTTTTACCGTCTCCGCAAATCCGCCCTTTTTTGCCGCATTGCCTTTCCGCGTCGTGCCTGCATACGGATATGCCGCCCTCAGTACACTGTTTACATTACCGATACTCATTTTCTGTACTCCTTTCCTTTTCGTGAACCGTGAGCCCAAGCTGTCGAGGTGCCCGACTGCTCTTTCCAGTCCACCCATCCTAATATTTCTTTTCGATATTTTTGTTATTGGCAAGCCCCATCCCATGTATCTTTTAGTTCGAGTCCGGCTTATCAGCCGCCGGAAATTTCATCCCCTCCTTCCGCACCTCCACCATCCAGATAGCGCAGATATGCCCTGACAAAATCCGGATACTTTTCCTTTGCCAGATACACCCGTCCACCGCCATCCATCTCGATCATGTCGCTGCCATACTCGGAAATATGCGCCATATTCACAAGATATCCCCGATGACAGCGGTAAAAGCTGCTGCCAAGCCCGCCCGCCAGCTTTCCCGTTATTTCCACGTTTGCTTCTCTGCTTTTTATATCGGCAGATTTTTTTCAAGGAAGGGGCAAATTATGTGAAACCCCCTTTTTCTTTACACGAAATCTTTTTGAAAGACAAAAAAGCGCAAAGAAGGGCTGACCGATTACCTGTTATGGCAGCTCCATGTAAATACAGTGTCAAAAATGTCGGACACTGCAAGGGATTTTTTATAAGATTAAAAAGGAGGTTCACCACTCACCGTGGTAAACCCCCAGACACTCAATCCTTCCAATAGAAAGTCCCGCTTTCTATTGTTCTTTATTGCTCCCTATTTAATTCCATAATTCTGCTATTTCTGCGGTGTATTCCTGATTCAAAGCTTCGCAGGATCGGTTTCACGGCTATCCTCTTCAAAGGGATCGCTGTTGTAAACCATTTCATTGGTATCCTACTTACTATTCTTCCTATATTCCCCGTTTATAAACCTTGTACCACTTCCGTACCCAGCTTCCTTTTTAGGAGTTTTCCCTTAACGGTACCGTTAGTAATATATGCTTTTCTATTTCTTCTACAAACGAGGGATCAACATGATACTTTTTAGCGATGCTTGCTCTAATTTCTTTGCCATCTATCAAGCTTTTGATTATTTTCAAAGTCTTTCCAACAGTAATACTTGTCTTAAATTGAGGATTATCCAACAACTCTGATATGTCCACTAAATTTAAAACAAATTGCTTTGACACAGCAGTATTTTGCTCCTCAGGTTTCGTTATCTGGGACAGCGCCATCGATGTCAAGCTGGATTCTTTCTGCGGCTGAAAATCCAAATCCCTATAAGAAGAAAACGGTTGCTGCGCTGACATCTGCTTTTCCGATTGATGAATCTGTGAAGGTATTTCTTTGGGCTGAAAAGTCTTTGTGTATAAAGTTTGACCAAGTGTGGTCTGCCACTTTTCAATTATTACGATACCATTTTTACCATTTGGAACGCTCTTGGATTCGACAAATCTCATTTTACCAATGGGGGTAGTTTTCCATTGATTATTTTGCATTTTTGCCGTTGCTACTTCCTTTTTTGTAGCCTCTTTTTTATCATCCGCCATAAGCAATTCCGTCATTTGGATGAGGCAATTATAATCCTGGACTTCTCTCCATTCTACCGGAATCCAATTCATGCCGCTAAGCATCCCCAACAATCCACCTGTTATAGAAGCAATCGTATCCGTATCAGCGCCAAACAAAAAGGCTGGAATTTTAATTCCAAGAGACGGATTGTTCGCATATCTTGAAGCCAAATAAATAGCAGATAAAACCGCAACATCTCCGGCACCATTTGACTTATCAAAACATTCTAAATTGGTTAGCACTTTTATATCATCAAGAATCAATCCCTTCTTTAACGAAGAGCTTATAAATTCCAGTTGCCTTACCATATGGTCACGAACATTGTCCCATTCTAACGAAAAATCGTAAGCACAACATTGTTTGGCAATGTCAAGCCACTCTTCAAAAACGTCCGAAGCCAAGGCTGCGCCCCAAACATTCTGACCATCTATTACAGCGGTAACAAGTTCTCCATATTCTAAGACGGTATCCTTTCTCAAAAGATAATCCAGTGCATAGGCATAACATGTCGCACCTAAAAATGCACGTGGATGACCATGCGTTATAAGAGTATCTTTCATAACATCCAGCATTAGTTTCGTAGTATCGGCTGCTTTTGCAGAAGCAATGACATGAGGCAGAATACGCATTACAGCGCCATTACCACCAGCATTAAAATAATCTCGATTATATTGAGATTTCCATAGCAAAAGACCCTTTTTATAGGATTTAGCAGCTTTTAGTAAAGCACCGCCCCCTCCACGCTCATAATTTAGCCAGAAGGGCAGTTCTTTTTCTGCGAAAAAATTTTCCCAATTACCCGTAATAATGCTCCTTGCCACAGATAGTGTCAACTGGGTATCATCACTGTACTCGCCGGGCAAAATCTTTTCGTCATGCCAGCGCGGATTATTAGAGCTGCGCGTCCACTCAACAAAATGATCAACAACCTGGGGCTTTTTCGTCCTGTTTTTAGAACGCGGCTCATTCGGCCATCCTAACGCATCACCAATAGCGGTAGCCAACATTGCCCCTTTGCATTTTTCTATTTGTGTTGGTATCACCATAGACATAGTTTAGTCCTCCTCTGACCAGTCACACCGAAATTCAGCTGGCGGGCATCCCTTTTTTACCATCTCGCTCCATTTCGTAGTCAATATATCGGGAGCAATATATAAGTTTATATGCGTCACATTGCACATTTTTAAAAGTGCATAGACACGTTTGGCAGTATCTTCATCTCCAACCGCAATTCCATCAATATATTCTCGAGGAATACTCTTTTCTATCAATATCTCGGCCTGCCCATCTGTTGGACAACAAGAGAGCATTTTTTGTGGTCTTGGATAGCGAAAAGTAGAGACAGAAGCGGCAAAAATAGAGTCAATATTATCTATATTGCTGCTTATATAAGCTCCACCCGATTTACTGGCATTGCAAGGACAGAATTTTGCACTTTTTTTCCTTAATATGTTTAAATCAATATAGAGAACAACCCAGTCCTTAAAAATTTTATCCGAATCCCTCTGCATAGCTTTTTGTAAGAACCACGAATTTGGGTATTGCACAGAACAGCACACAAAATCCAATTCCCCGTCATACCTAGCGGTATCATTTACATTTTTCGTATCCTGCCGTATGGAATCACTCGCCAAAATACCGTCTGCGGAATTGATGATATGTGTCAGGCTTTGAAATTTCGTAAAATGACATAATCGAGTGACTCCTCGAGCTGTCAATACATCGTATGCACTCATGACAAATCCCCTTCGTCATAGAAATCGTAGGTGCCGGAATTTTGAGGAAATAAACAGGACAAAACTCCACTGTAAGTCATATAAAGGCCATACTTGGAGCGAGTTGCAGCAACGTACAGAAGTTTTATTTCATCTGCATAAGCTTCTTCAATGGAAACTGCGCTTGAAACCATATCAGGATCTGGGAATTTATCCTCACTCAGATAGGGAATCAACACGTTGTCAAACTCCAACCCCTTTGCAGCATGGTAAGTTGTAAGATATACCTTTTTTAAATGGGCAAAACCAGGAGTTTCTCTATCGATTTCTACTGCCTCGCACCCTCTGTTTTTTAACAAAGGCAGCAAGGCATCAATATCCGTTCTGTTTCTACAGATAATAACCGTAGATGCCGTTTTCCCTATAGTAATTGCACGGTCCACAATCCAACGGATTTCATGTTGCCTATTGAAAAACTTTATCAGTATTGGTTTTGGCCCCTCTGCAATCGAGGGAGCAGCTTCCACCATATCTCCATCCTGTCTCCAATATTGATTTTGGGTTATGGCTTTCGCAAATGCTGCGATCGTCGCCGGATTGCGATAATTTACATCAAAGTGCCATATCTTTTTTATATCTATACCTGAATCACGCCAAGACAAACGGCTGCCGTAAATTTGTTGTGCGACATCCCCAAAAAATGTAAAGGAGCCGTTATCCGCCACAGACGCTACCAAGGATTTAATCATCATTGGCGAAAAATCTTGTCCTTCATCTACAATAATATGGGTATATCTCCGTTCGCTATCATCATTTTGTAACTCATTGAATACATAGAAAGCCAAATCATCCCAGTCATACTTTTGGCCAGATGCTTCCCGTAATTCTCTATATTTTTTATATACTTCAAAAATCCACTTCCTGTTTTCACGCTTAATATTTGCAGAAGCGCGCCCGATACGCTCTGCCTCTCTATATTCGGATAAACTGGAAAACCCAAACTTTTCTATAAATGTGATTTCATCAACAAAAAACTCTGTGGAACGCTTAAAAGTTGATTCTGTTGGGTATTTTATTTTGAGATCATTCAAAACCTGCCTTATATAATCTATTTTTTTACCCGGGTCTGCAATTCCGTTCCAGTTTGGCATTTTACCTCGACTCTTTAAATAACCTCGAGCAAATTTATGATAATTTTCGACCACAAGTCTTTGCGTTTTAGAGTCACTCAGACTACGCATATATTTGACCAAGGCTCCATTAAATGTAACAAGCAGCACTTTACCGCCATTGGGAATATTTGCAAGGTGGTGAGCACGCAGCATGGCAATCGTCGTTTTTCCACTACCAGCAGTACCCAAAACGACAATATGGCCTTCCGCAGGAAGCGCCATAACCTCTTCTTGTTTTCCTTTTGGTTTGATATCCATTCCTCTTTTCCCCTATTATTATGTCCCTGATAAAATAATTTGAGTTCACAAACATAAACGCTTTCGTGATCCGACACATCAAATTCCTGTTATAGTGAAAGAAGCACCTATATCAACCATTGAGCAGTACCTCCATCATATCTGTCACTTTTTTATAAACACGAAGCTTTTTCGCGTATTTGCTGAGATTCGCAAGGTTCTTTTCTTTATCGTTCGCATAGGCGTTCACCGCCTTGGCAAACAATTCGCTATCCAGTTTGGTTCGGTATTTGAAACAATCACAGATCGTGCGTTCTTTGTCGTAGATTGGAAGCACCGTACCGTCGAAATCCGCTTGTGCTTTTCCAAGTTTATAAACATCAGATTGTATATAATACGCTTTGAAGGGAATAACCGCCGTTTTCAATTTCACTTGGGAAACAGCGCGGGGGACGGCGATGGACCACTCGCGGGGCATAAAATCAATATATCCGTAGTGAAAGAGTGCGGATTCCACGCATACGATCCCCTCCGGAATAAGACGAGACAAGTATTCCGCCTCTGTAATTTCAAGGTTTCCGGCAAGCTGATAAAACCCGTGGCGAATGCGCTCCAGCAGCCCATCGGTCACGAGTTTACCAATATCAGATTTATAAAGACCGGCAGCAAGAAACTCGGAGGTTTTTGCTATACCTCCGGATTCATTTATTACTTTCTTTGCAATTTCAGTTTTGGTCATCGCCCTATCACTTTCTTCTTACAAATCAAAAAAATTGATCGATGATAATAGTATAGTATGTAACCAACAAACAATCAAGACTTTTTTCGTACAATTCTGTGAATTTGTAAGAAAAACGAAGTCAAAGGCCCACTTTACATCTAAATTTCGTTAATCGTGTTATCGTATTTCCAGCTGTATATGTTGTTGATAGTATGCCAAATTTGCAGAAAGTAAACCATCATACCTGTAGCATCCGTTTTTAGATCATTGCGAAATAAAGTCCATATTTCAACTATCTTTGATTCGCTTTTTTGAATATCATAAAAGTCAAAAACTCTTTGCGTATTTTCACCTCGTCGTATAATTTTCAAACTCCCCGTGCCTCTTTTGGAAACACGGGGAGTTCTTTCACAAATATACAGTGTTGCTTTTACATCAGTCCAACGATGCACTCTGTGCTTCGTGGAATCGACATACGGATATTTCTGTGCGTCAGTTTTGGTGAGCGTAAACTCAGCAGATTTGAATGGATTGGGAATTATTTCCTGCCGTCCTTGATCGCCGCCTGTACCGCCACGATACTTTATGGACTTTTACCCCTCTTTACCCCATTTACCCCACCCAATTCGAC
>CANRLX010000030.1 GCA_947631615.1 uncultured Acetatifactor sp. | reverse complement strand
TTCTTGGCAGTGTTATCCCTGAGTGTATTCGGCGCCTGTGTGGCTGCTGGAAACGGCACAGACACAAATCCTGCCCTTGCAGAGCAGACTCCCGTACAGGCGGAAAGAGCGGAAGGGGCGGAAAGCGCCGCATCCGGTGCGCAGTATTCCTATTCCGGCGTGATCGTGGATTTTACGGAGGACAGTTGTCTGCAGATCCCAGCGGGCAGCGATGTGGTGGTCCATGATATGTCCGGACAGGGGGAGAGGGTGTATGTCCTGCTGGAAGTAAGGGAATGGGGCAAGGAGCCGGAGGACAATACGCAGAAGGCGGAATATACAAGCTATTATCAGGTATTCTCCTGTAGGGCGGACGGGAGCGGGGTAGAGGTATCGGAAGCCATACGTTTGCCGGAGAGCGGCGGGTATGTAAGCGACCTGCACGTATCGGAGGAGGGCTGTGTGGCCGCGCTGTTTTCTTCCGATACGGAGGAACAGGTGAGCCTGTTGTTTTGGGACGCGTTTCAGAAGGTTCATTGGGAGAAGCCGGTTGCGGCGGGAGGCTATCTGTTCTTTTGGAAGGATGGCTTTGTCATGCTCGCCGGAAAGGGGGAAGAACGGGAGATATTTTATTATGATTCCCAGGGAGAACTGACGGAAAGAGTGGAGGCGGACGGAGAGGTTTTTGACGGTTTTCGGGACTGCTTCCTTATGTCGGACGGCCGGTTTATGGTGACCGCGTCGGATCGGGAGGGGACGCCCTATGCGGAATGGTACGATCCTCAGACAGGCGGGCGGGAGAGGCGGACGCTGCCGGATATTTTCGCCCGGCAACAGGTTTTGTGTGGAACCGCGGCAGATATCCTGCTGTGTGATTCCACAGGGGTCTATCGGTTGGAGCCGGATCGGGATGCGCTCACAGAGCTGTTTTCCTATGTGGATGCGGATTTGGACATCAGCGGGTTCCTATCTTTCCATTGGATAGATGAAGGACGTCTGGCAGGGATCTTTTATGACGGAGGCGTACAAAAGCTGGGGCTGTTTGAGCGCATGGAAGTGCCGAAGGAGTCACAAAGGCAGGTTGTGGTACTGGGTATCACGGAGGAGATGGGCGAGGGGTTAAAGAGGCAGATCCTGGATTTTAATCGGGAGAACCGTCGATATAGGATTACCATAAAGCAATATATCACCTATGACGAAGCGTTCAACGCCACAGCGCAGCTGAACACGGATATCCTGTCGGGGAATATGCCGGATATTCTCCTGGTTGACGGGGAGATGCCCCTCCAAAGCTATCTCCAAAAGGGGCTGCTGGCAGATGTAGGAAAGCTGATAGAGGAGGATGAAAAGCTCGACGGTACACAGTTTCTGGAGAATGTGCTGGACGCCTATCGGGTGGACGGGGTCCTGTATGAGGTGGTTCCCGCTTTTTGTGTGGACACGCTTGTGGCAAAGCAGTCGAAGGTGGGAAACGGGAGCGGCTGGAATCCGGATGAGTTTTCGGCGGTGCTGTCAAAACTTCCCCAGGAAACGGAAATGCTGTCCGAAACCTCTCGGTACGATTATCTGAGGGATTATATGAGGGTGTGCGGCAGAGAGTACGTTGACACGGATCAGGGAACGTGCAATTTCCGGACGGAAGCCTTTGTATCTATGCTTCAGTTTGCCCGAACCCTTCCGGAGGCTGTGGAAAAGCGTGATACCGACGATAACCACTTTGATTCGCGCTACATCGAGGATCGGGCGCTGCTTCAGCCGGTCACGATCCGAACGCTGTCGGATCCGGCCTCCTGGATCTATGGTTCCATGGGGGAGGAGATCGCCTATGTGGGATATCCTGCCGAAAGCAGAGAGGGGTCCTGCATCCGCGCCTGTGAGGTGCGCTTTGTGCTGTCGCAAAAAAGCGGCAGTCTGGACGGCGCCTGGGAATTTGTAAGGTCTTTTCTGACGGAAGATTTCCAGCGGGACAGGCTGCGTGAGGTATTGCCGGAAGGCGGGCTGCCGATCCGAAGGGATATTCTGGAAGAGAGGGCGCAGAGAGCGGCTGTGCAGGAGGGATATTGTTTTATCAACGATGAATTTATTTCGCTTCCACCCATGACGCAGGAGCAGGTGGAAAGGACGGTTGATTTGATTGAAAATCTGCACAATCCGGCGTTTGAGGATGAGGTGATCGGGAATATCATCTATGAAGAGGCGGAGAGCTTTTTTCAGGGACAGAAGACGGCGGAGGATGTGGCGGGCCTGATCCAGAACAGAGTACAGCTTTATCTGAGTGAGGGGAGGTAACACAGCGATACAGAGTGAAGCCCGCGGCGGTCCTATACAATATAGATACGAGACAGATACATCTTTGATACGTTCTCAGGCTACGATGGATCCTGCAGAGATATACAGGATCTATCACTGGAGGGATGCAGAGATGAACGGATCGGAAACCTGTGACAGAAAACTTACAGACAGGAAACGCACAGACAGAAAACTTACACACAGGAAACTTACAGACAGGAAACGCACAGACAGGAAATGCACAGACAGGAAACTCACACACCGCAAACTCACACACCGCAAACGCAGCCGTGCCGTGTGCTGCCTTGCGGTGACGGCAGCTTTATGTTTGACGGGGTGCAGTGGGGCAGGCACCTCCGGTCAGGGACTTAAGGCGGAAGGGAATACGGCTGCCGCCGTTTCTTCGGACAGGGAGTGGGTCTATGTGCCGGAGGTGATTACCGTGGGGGAGAAGAGCGCGGACTATGAGCGGATGCAGCCGGTGGGCGATTCCCTCCTGTACGTGTCGCTCCAGGAGGAGTCCGGAGGCGAAAAAAATATCTGTCGGTATTCCCTGGCCGACGGAGAGCTGGAAGATGTCCCCATCCGCTGGACGGAGGGAGGGGATGACTGGGATGTGGGGTATCGTTTTTTTGCACAGGATCAAAGCCTGTATATGACAGCCAATGTCTATCCGGCGGACTTTGGTTCCATGAAACGGTTTCTGTGCCGGTTTGATTCGGAGGGGAACTGTCTGTTTTCCGGGGATATCACAGAGCAGGCGGGCAGAGACGTCTCTCTTCGCGCACTGACGGTGGACAGCAAGGGAAGGATCTATATCGGTCTTGACACGGGAGAAATTTTGTTGTATACCGACGAAGGGAAGTACTGCGGCGCGGTGAACTGCAGCGCTTCGGAGGATCAGGAGCCGGCGCAGATAAAGGATATTTGCGAGGGAAGCGACGGAAACGTCTATGTCTGCGTCAGCAAGGCCGTTGTGGATATTGCCGGCGAAGCCGCAGAGGGAGCCGCGGACAGGGGCGGCCGCAGCCTTCTGATGAAAATCGATTTTGAGAATGTCCGGCTGTCGGAAATAGGCGGGGAGCTTCCCTATATCAACGGTCTCTGTGCGGGGGCACCGCACGGCGTTTCTTCCGCCAGACAGGGCCAGGCTGCCGGAGCAGACCGCGGGGAGTGGAGCGATCGGTACGATCTGCTTCTGTACGATGACAGGGCGGTCTACGGATACCGCATCGACGCACAGGAGAAGGATTCCGGATCCGCTGGGGAGGAGCTGTTTGCCTGGATGGACAGCGATATCAACGGATATTACGTCGCAAATTTGTTTTGGATGGAGGACGGCAGGCTGTGCGCGGCCGTATCGGACTGGCTCAACGACGATCGGGTCATCGTGGCGTTAAAACGGACGAAAGCAGCAGAGGCGCCCGCAAGGGAAACGCTGGTGCTGGCCACGGTGACCGGAGGGAGCGATCTGGCGGCTATGGCGGTAAAGTTTAACCGGGGAAACAGCAGGTATCACCTTACGGTGAAAACCTATGAGTCCCTGACGGATCTCTACAATGCCATATTGGCAAGGGAGCCGGTCGACCTGATCGACCTGTCCGGCCTTAACGTGGAGCGGCTGGCGAAAAAAGGTTTTTTTGAGGATTTGACGCCCTATCTGGAGCGGTCGCAGCGGCTGGCGCCTTCGGATTTTGTGGACGGGATATTGAGCGCGTATACCATTGACGATACTCTGGTGGGGATCCCGCAGGAATTTATGATCCGCACGGTAGTGGGAGACGGGGCGCGGCTTAACAACAAAGCAGGTCTGACGCTGGAGGAGCTTCTGGAGTTGGGAAACCGCTATCCGGAGGCAAAAACCTTCGACGGGATGACCAGAGATGAGGTGATGCAATATCTCATGATGTTCAATGAAGATACCTTTATCGACTGGAATACTGGCGCCTGCCATTTCGATTCGGAAAGGTTTCAGGAGGTGCTGGAATATGTGAGTCGGTTTCCCGATGAGCCGGCCGGTGAAACGAGGGAGGAACCTCTGGCGGACATGGTCCGGAAGGGAGAGGTATTGTTTGCCGTAACGGATCTGTACCCGCGGTTGATCCGGCAGGATACGGTGCAGACCTTCGGGGAGGATGCCGCCTGTGTGGGGTTCCCCACCGCGGACGGAAAAGGCGGACACCTTCTGTTTAGCAGCGACGCCTTCGCCATTGCCGCCGTGTCAAGGCAGAAGGAGAGCGCCTGGTGCTTTCTCGAGGAAGCCCTGATGCAGAAGAGGGATCATGAAATTTATGCCGATTTCCATATCAGCTACCCGTCCCTGAAAGCGACCCTGGAGGAGAGGGCGGAGGCGGCCATAGAGCAAGGGGATCTGACCTGGGATGAGGTAAATGTGGCGCTTCGCCTGCTTCCGGATGCAAAGCCCTTCTTTTCCCTGGAAGACGATGCGGTCATAAAAATCATCAACGAGGAGGCCCCAGCCTATTACAGCGGGCAAAAAGGGCCGGAGGAGGTGGCCGGCATTATTCAAAACCGCGTGCGGATTTATGTGAGTGAAAACCTTGGGCTGTGAGAAAAAGGCAGCCTCACAAGGTTTTGTGGCGGCGAAAGATCGGCGCCAAAAAAGGAGGCGTTACCATGAGATTGCGCAAACTGCAAAGGGCAGAGGACATCATTGCTTTGACGGAGGAGGTCGGTTTTCTGCCGTTTTTTGGAAATCACATCCCCGGATTTTCCGTGGAGGAATGTTGTCCGCGACAGCTGTGGTTTGCCGACGGGGTAGACGGGCCGTGGGAGTGGAAAGGCCCCATCGTGCGGAGCGGCCGTTGCGCATATGGCAAATTTTTCGGAGGAAAGGCGGGATTTGTGAGTCGGGAATGGCTTCCTGATTTCGCCAATTTCCGAAGAAACGGCTATGATTTTGATGCCCGATATGACGACGGCCTTGCCTCCCGAAAGGACAAAGCCATTGTGGACACCGTTCAGGAGCACGGCTCCTTGCTGTCCAGGGAGCTGAAAGACATCTGTAATTACCGAAAAGGCGGAAACAAGGGATTTGACACAGTGATCACCCGTCTTCAGATGCAGACGTACCTGGTTATCTCCGATTTCGTCTACCGGAAGGATAAATTCGGACAGCCCTACGGCTGGGGTGTGGCAAAGTACGCCACACCCGAAGCGCTGTTTGGCTATGATTTTGTGACGAGCGCCTACCGCACGGAGCCGTTGGAATCCAGGGAGCGGATCCTGACGCATTTGAAGAAGATCCTGCCCGAAACGGCAGAGCAGCAGATTGTGACGTTACTCAAGGCGCCCAGGTAAAGGGATTGGATGCGGGAGGGGATTAAATTAGTCCCTCTCCATCAAGCCAGCGCCGCTGTGCCACGCCTGGCCTATTTTTTCGCCCACGGCATAGTAGCCGTTTTGCATCTGGTCAAAGGCAAAGGCGTTCAGCTTTCCGGCGTCGATCCTTCCCTTTTCGTCCAGAACCTTCTCGTCTGCCAGCACGTTTTGGATGCGGCCGAGCACCCGCAGACCGTAGGGCTCCTCCTCTAATTTCTCCACGACGCACTCCAGCGTGACGGGGTACTCCTCGATGACCGGCGCATCCACCCGGCTGCTTTTTACGGCGTGAAGGCCGGTGCGCTCAAATTTGTCCGCCATCCTGTTGGCCGAGGCAATGCCCAGAAAGTCCGAAGCCGCCAGGGTGTCCGCCCCCGGAACGGCCAGGGTGAATGCGCCCCGGGCCCGAATGTTGGCGACGGTCTTATGGTTGGCTTCGAGATTCAGCGCCACCATATCCTCGGCGCAGATGCCGCCCCACGCCATCATCATCACGTCCACCGTATCGTCCTCGTTGTAGGTGCCGATCATATACGTCGGCATGGGGAACAGGTACGGTTTTACTCCAAAATCTTTTTTCATGTCCGTTTCTCCTCTCGAAATTTTTGATTTTCACATTTTTTAATACTACCATTATATCCGGTGCAGGCGGCAAAGGCAAGTATGCGCGTCTGGGATTGATGCGATCCGTTCACAGCGAAAATAATCCCTTTTACCACATCCGGCATTTGCGAAAAAAAGCTTTTTCCGATATATACTATATATGTGTCGAAGGGCTTTTAGAGGGTGCAGGACATGAAAATAGGAATCTGTGACGATGAAAAAGAAATACGGGAGCTGCTTATGGAGAAGGTGGGGAAGCTGTTTCCAGATGCGGACATCCTGCTGTATGCTTCGGGCGAGGAGGTCCTTGCGGGGGTGCTTCCGGATATCCTGCTTTTAGACATTCAGATGCGGGGGATAAGCGGAATGGACACGGCGGCAAAATTGCGGCTTAGGGACGAAAAGATCATTCTCATTTTTATCTCTGTGCTGAGCGATTATGTCTTTCAGGCGTTTGATGTGGGAGCCTTCCACTATCTGGTCAAGCCCTTTTCCGAGGACAAGCTTTCCCAGGTCTTACGGAAAGCGGTAAAACAGTATCAGGACAGGCAGCGGTGCCGGACCGCGGGGGAGCTGCCGGAAAGGGAAAAGCTGCTGATCACCGCGGGAGGGCAGCACATCACGGTGGATGTGGAGGAGATTGTGTATGCGGAGGTGTTTGACCGCAAGGTGATCCTGCACATGATGGATGCGGATATCGAATATTACGGGAAACTGAAGGAGCTGGAAAAAAGAGCGGGGGAGAACTTTTTTCGCACGCACAGGGCGTATCTGGTGAATCTGGCCTACGTTCAGAGATATGACGCGAAAGCCGTCTACTTGGAGAAGGGGCGGGCCCTTATGGCAAAACAAAATTATCGGGAGTTTGTAAAGCGTTATCTGCGGTACAACCAGAGGAGAGGAAGAGAGTAGATGGATGCCGTTGAGATGTGGTATGAGATAGAGTCTTATATATACCGCTCTGCGATGATTCTGGTGATGGGCTATGTGTTCTTCCGGTTTGCGGAGCCGTTTATGAGAAAGCGGAAAAACGCGTTTTTTGCCGGCGCGGCTTATTGCCTTGTCATGTTCTTCTGGAGCATTACGCCGATCCGCGTGAGCAACTTTGCCGCATACGGGATGGGCGTGGCGGCGGCTTTCCTGACCATGTGCCTGACGGAGCGGAAAAATTACCGGCAGAAAATTTTTCTTGCGGTAACCTTCTTTTCCCTGCGCTGGCTGGCGCCGTATATGGCGGAGGCGTGTCTGAAGCGCGCAGGCGAGTCGATATCCGATACCCTCTACCTGGGCGGGAATGTGCTGGGAAGATTCTGCTCTTATGTGGGGCTGTCCGTTTTAAAGCTGGCCCTCACATTTGTCTTGTTGAGGGTCAGCACCGGCCTGATCGCAGCATATTACCCCGACAAGTGGGAGGATATGACCACCAGGGAAATGCTGATGTTGATCACGCCCTCCGCTGCGGGAATGACCGAGTATTGGATGGTGAAATATTATCAGTCCTATATCGAGGGGGAGGTGATGGGGGAGCTGTCCAAATGGTATTACGACATCGCTTTTTTTCACTACGGGATGTGTATCGTCACGATTGTAGTGGGCGCGGTTCTTTTTCAGAGCATCAAGGCGAAGAAAGAGGAAGAGCTCCGAAACGGGATGCTTTCGGAGCAGATGAACAGTATGAGACGTCATATCGGACAGGTAGAGAGCCTGTACCAGGACATCCGCGGGATGAAGCATGATATGGCAAATCATATCCTGACGCTGGAGAAGCTCTGCTGCCGGAAGGATGCGGCGAAAGAATATGTGGAGGACTGGAAACGCAGCCTTGTCCATGCGGAGGGAGAGATAAACAGCGGGAATCCGATAACGGACGTTGTTTTGTCGGAGTGGAAAGGGGAAGCGGAAAAGAGGAACATCCGGTTTCGGTGTGAATTTCATTTCCCTACAGAATCCAGGATCAATGCCTTTGATCTCAGCGTCCTGCTGAACAATGCCCTGCAGAATGCCATAGAAAATACCGCGGGCGGGAAGGATGCGTATATCGAGATCGAATCCTACCGGAGAAGGAATGTCTTTATGATAGAAATCCGGAACACCTTTGCGGGGAAATTGCAGTGGGACACGGAAAGGATGCTTCCGGTCACCTCAAAAGAAAACGCGGATTCCCGCAGCAGAACGCACGGGTATGGCCTGTATAATATCAAAAAGGTCGCGGAAAGCTATATGGGAGATATCGACATCTCGGCAGAGGACGGAGAATTTCGTCTCAGCATCCTGCTGATGTTAAAGTAGGGAGCTTTTGATCCTGCCGATGTCCGCCTGCAGGAAGGAAGAGGAGGACAAGGCGGCAGAGGGAAGGCGGCTTGACGTTTCCCTGCCCTGCGGGTACAATAGGGAGCAGAGGAAAGGAAGGAAAAACCCCTCGGACGAGGGGGAACGGAGGAGTTTATGGGTGTCTTATCCGGTCTTGAGCCGCAGAACGTCTTTTACTATTTCGAGGAGATCACCAAAATCCCGCACGGATCGGGAAATGTGGCGCAGCTTAGCGACTATCTGGCCCGCTTTGCCAAAGAGCGCGGGCTCTGGTGTCGTCAGGATGCCTGCCAAAATATCATCATGGTAAAGGAGGCCACTCCCGGGTATGAGAGCGAGCCTCCGGTCATTTTACAGGGACATATGGACATGGTGGCGGTGCACCGGCCGGACGATCCGATCGATATGGCGACGGAGGGGTTAAAGGTAGGGATAGACGGCGATGATCTGTACGCGGAGGGCACCAGCCTGGGGGGAGACGACGGTATCGCGGTGGCCTATGCGCTGGCGCTTTTGGATGCGGATGAGATCTGCCATCCCCGGCTGGAAGTGGTGATCACGGTGGATGAGGAGGTCGGGATGGACGGAGCCAGACAGATCGATCTCTCCCCTCTTCGGGGACGCCGCATGATCAACCTGGACTCCGAGGAGGAGGGGATCTTTTTGACGAGCTGCGCCGGAGGCGCCCGGGTGAATTGTCTTCTTCCCTGCGGGCAGACCAGGATTTGGGGACGATCCGCAGAGATCTCGATTGCGGGGCTGCGGGGCGGTCACTCCGGCGAGGAGATCGACAAGGGGCGGGGCAATGCCAACAGCCTCCTGGGGCGGCTTCTCTGGGCGGTGACGTCCCGGCTGAACGTAGGGCTTGTGTCCCTGGACGGAGGGCTTGCCGACAACGCGATCCCCCGGGAGGCGAGAGCGGTTTTACAGGTCGCCTCCGAGAATCTGCCCGCCCTGGAAGAAATCGTGGAAAAGACGGCGGCGGAGATCTCCGGAGAGCTTTCCGCCAGGGATCCCCAGGTGCGGATTGCCGTCGCCGGTCAACCGGAGGAGGAAGCAGGCGTCTTTTGCGCCACACCGGAGGACACCAGGCGGATCGCAGCCTTTCTCATCTCCGCCCCCAACGGGGTGCAGGCTATGAGCGCCGACATAGACGGTCTCGTGGAAACCTCTCTAAATCTGGGGATCCTGCACTATGCGGCCGATGCGGAAAACAGCGGCGAGGTGTCTGCGGTCTTTTCCGTGCGAAGCAGCGTAGACAGCGCCAAGCGCGCCCTGATCGCCAGACTGCAGGCGCTCGCCGCGCTGACAGGTGGCGGGATCCAGGTGAGAGGGGATTATCCCGGATGGCAGTATCGCGCAGTCTCGCCTCTGCGGGATAAAATGACGGCCTTATATGAGCGGATGTACGGTCAAAAGCCCCTCATTCGGGCGATCCACGCGGGGCTGGAATGTGGGCTGCTCGCCGCCAAGATACCGGATCTGGACTGTGTCTCCATCGGGCCGGATATGAAGGATATTCACACCACGGAGGAGAGGCTGAGCATTTCTTCCACCGCAAGGGTGTGGAGCTTTTTGGTCCAGCTCCTCGCACAGAAGGATCCCGCCTGAAGGGGCAGAAGGATTTTTACTCTCGTTTTTTTATAAAAACCTCTTGCATTTTTCTTCCCGACGTGATATGATAATGTTCGTGTCGCGGGGTGTGGCTCAGTTTGGTTAGAGCGCCGTCTTAGGGAGGCGGAGGCCGCAAGTTCGAATCTTGTCACTCCGATTGATGCTGAAAAAGGAGTTGCCGAAGGGCAGCTCCTTTTTGTCATCCCTTATTTTCTGTACCGTCCCCTAGAGATCCAGCTCCTCTGTCAGGGTGTCGGCCAGCATTTCCAAGTATTCCGGTGTGAGAGGATTGTCTAACCCCACGATGTCGAAACATTCCTGAAAGCTTGTGTCGGGGGAAAGGGCAGTGAAGCGCAGGTAAGTGTCCACGGCGGCCTCGTAGTCCTTTTGAGCCTCCAGCCAGAACGCCAGCGCACCGGAGGCGGACACGGAATAGCTGATGTAATAGCAAGGTTCCTCGAAGGTGTGGGGGATCTCCACCCAGTCCCATTCCTCCCCCGGCGCGATGCCGTACTCCTCGCACAGGCGGTTGTATTCCTCGTTGATCTGTTCGCGGGTCACATTGTCGGTAGAGTAGACGTACTGCTGCAGCTCGTCGTGGAAGGAGCCGGTAAAGATGCTGTACAAAATATCGGTGAGCTGGCTGTCCGTGACCACCTGGCTGTCCCGGCCGAAGATGCGGGGGTAGTGCTCGGAAAACAACAGCTCCAATGCCTGGGAGTGCACTTCCGCGAGATCATAGCTCAGATCGCGCTCGTTGGAGGCAGCGGGATGCCAGTAATACTGGTTATAGTGTCCGAACTCATGTACGGCGGTGGAGAGGTCGCCCACGTCCCCAGAGGCATTGTTGAAGAGAAAGGGCGCTCCGTAGCTGGACAGCATGGTGGTGAAGGCCGTCCCGTACTTGGTATCGCTCACGTCCGTGTCATATAAATGATGCTCCCGCATGTAGTGGAAGGCCTCCAGCATTTCCTCCGACATCTCCGCGATATAAGGCTCCATCGTGTCAAAGGCGGCCTCGCCGGAATAGTCGGTCATGAGAATATGGGAGTCCATCTCACGATAAAAGCGCGAGTTGAGCGACTGATATACGGGCATGATATATTTTTTGACGCCGTCCTGGTAGGAGCGGATATCCTCCTTGGTGTAGTCCCGCATATAGACCTTTTCATAGGCGTAATCCACATAGTTGTCATAATCCATAGCTTTCGCGATATCCTTGCGGACGCCGACCAGCTCAATGTAGATGTCGCCGAGGACCTGGTTTCTCTCCGCCTGTATAGCGTCGTAGATATCGGAAAATTCAGAGTAGGTGAGCTCGTGGGAGAGATAGGCGTCGTAGGCATCGTCCGTGGTCAGCTCCTGTCCCTCGTGGGAAACGGTAAATTCCTCAGAGGAGGCGACCTGATATTCATTGATCAGAGCAGTTTCGCGCGCGGACAGCGCAAAGACCTCCTCCGGAAGATCCTCGTATTCGCTGTAAAATTTCAGATCCTCCTCCGTGAGACGCTCTCGGATGGGATCTCCGCAAGGGGAGGCGAGAGCGTCGCGCATCAGCTGAAGCCAGCTGTCCGACAGCTCCGTCATAAGGTTTTCGCAATATTCGTATTCGTCCGCGACAGCTTCGTCCGTCACATCCCGATAGACCTGAATAAAGGCGAGGGAGGTCATGGTATTTGCATGGAGATACTCCGCCTCCAAATCCTGCATACGCCGGTCTACCTCGTCGGCGTTGGCGGGGTCGTCGATCAGGGCGCGGACGGCGTCGAGCTCCTCTCGAAAGGCGTTTTCGTCAAAGCGCTCATACGCCATCTCGGAGTAATCCAGATCCGCGTGATACTGATCCGTGAAATAGCGGTCGCTCTCATCCTGCCGGTTCGTGAGAGAGGCGCAGGAGGTGAGCAGGCCAATCAGAGAGAGTCCTATGGCGGCAAGCGCTGCGGTTTGTTTTTTTCTCATGGGTTCTCCTTCCCGAAATGCTTTCGGTTGATCTTAAGTATTTTGTCCTGACACTATCTTAATTATAAAGGAAAACGGGCAAAAATCAAGACGATAGAAAGCACTTGAAATACAGGCGGACGGATAGTAAAATGCAATTACATCAAAGGCTCACAGGAGAGAAAGGAACGGGTCACAGGTATGGCCGAGAAGAGACAGATACAGGAGAAACCGAAAAAAGCAAAGAAACCGGAGCAACCGAAGAAACTAGAGAAATCAAAGCGACCAGACAAACCGAAGAAAGCCTGGCAGCCAGACAAATCGGATAAAATGGAGAAAACGAAGCAATCAGAGAAACCAAAGAAACCGGAGCAGCCGAAGCAGCCGCAGAACCTCATGGACGGCAAGAACTGTCCTGCCTTCGGGAAATGCGGGGGATGCACCTGGCTGCACAAAACCTATGAGGAGCAGCTTGCGGCGAAGGAAAAAGCGTTTCGGCGTCTGCTTGCGCCCTTTGGAAGGGTGGAGGGGATCCTGCCCATGGAGGAGCCCTTTCACTACCGAAACAAGGTTCACGCGGTGTTTGGTGAGGACAAAAGGCACCGTGTCATATCCGGCACCTACGAGGCGCACAGCCATCGGATCGTGCCGATTGACGGCTGCCTGCTGGAGAATGAGACGGCAGACGATATTGTCCGCTCCATCCGCAGCCTCCTCCCCTCCTTTAAGATACGCCCCTACAATGAGGACACAGGATACGGGCTCCTCCGGCATGTGATGATACGGGTGGGCCAGGCGACCGGACAGATCCTGGTGGTCCTTGTGCTCTCGTCCCCCATCCTGCCGTCCAAAAACAATTTTGTAAAAGCCCTTCTAAAGCTCCACCCGCAGATCACGTCGATCGTCATCAATGTAAACGACCGCAGCACCAGCATGGTGCTGGGGGAGAGGGAGCAGGTGATCTATGGGAAGGGATATATCGAGGACATACTGTGCGGCAAAACCTTCCGGATCTCCCCGAGATCCTTCTATCAGGTGAATCCCCTGCAGACGCAGAAGCTGTATCAGAAAGCCATAGAATATGCGCAGCTCTCCGGCGGCGAGACGGTGGTCGACGCCTACTGCGGCACAGGGACCATCGGCATCATTGCCAGCGGCCGCGCCGGAAGAGTGATCGGCGTGGAATGTAACCGAGAGGCCGTGCGGGATGCCATAGGGAACGCAAAGCGCAATCAGGCCGGGAACATACGGTTCTATCAGGGCGACGCGGGGAAGTTCCTGCTGGGAATGGCGGAACAAAGCGCCGAAGTGGACGTGCTTTTGCTGGATCCTCCACGGGCCGGAAGCAGCGAGGAGTTTCTGCGGGCGACAGCCGTCATCAGGCCCCGAAGGATCGTCTATATCTCCTGCAATCCGGAGACGCTGGCGAGAGATCTGGCGATCCTGGTAAAACAGGGATATCGCATGGAACGGGGCGTCGGGGTGGACATGTTCCCCTGGACCGAGTCGCTGGAGGCGGTGGTCGCTCTTTCCAGGCCCTAGGGTTCCTCTTGGGAAAGCTTCCCCGAAGAGGCGTCTCCCCTTTTCGTTCCCTTTCCGGAGGGGTTTGGTGGAAAAGCCCTTTCCAATGCCCTTTCTTTTGTTATACTGATGACAGGAGAAGAAAGCGGCACCGCCGGAGAGAGCCGGTGGGCGAAAGGAGAGACGGGTATGAGCTACGATTGGGTCGGCGGTCTGGGGGACCTTGCGGAAATGCAGTCCATGGGGCTGTGGAATCCCCTCACCGCATACGGATATTCGGGTATGCCGTTTCATACGGTGAACAATATGGCGAACAATATGGCGTTTTACAGCGTGTTTTCCGACGCTCTGGAAAAACTGTCAGAGAGAGTGCCGGAGGGCGCAGGATCCGTCAGCCTGGATGCCATAGACGCAGACTCGGCCCTGAAGCGGGAGCTGGACAAGCTGGGGCTGAAACTGGTGCTTGCGCCCCAAAGCCGGCAGGACAGCACCGCTTCGTCTGCGGCAGCCGGAACCAAGACGGCCTCCGACTATCAGAAGTGGAAGAAAAACTATGACACGGTGCGCACCGGAGGGAGCCGGAATGTGGAGGGGAGACGGATCGTAGAAACGGCGGACCGGAGAAGCGGCGGCATCCATCGTCATAGCTGTACGCTTAGAAATTGTGTGTTTGAAGGGCGGAGTGAGTGAAGGCCAAACACAAAAAAGGTCTTGACAATTCCTTTCATCCCCCGTATAATTATCTCATAAAAGTTGCAAGCAATTTAATTTTGCAAAATAAAAGAAGGGCAAGAGGATCAACGTCTATGATTTTAAAGTGCTTGATGTGGAGGGAAAGGAAGTCAGCCTGAGGGAATACGAGGGAAAGGTGCTTTTGATTAACAATTCCGCCACAGAGTGCGGCTTCACCCCGCAGTACGACGAGCTTCAGGATTTGTACGAGAAATATGAGAAAGAGGGGTTTGTCGTGCTGGACTTTCCCTGTAACCAGTTTGGCAACCAGGCGCCGGGCAGCATGGAGGAGATCGTGAGCTTCTGCGATTCCACATACGGCATCACGTTTCCCATCTTTCATAAGATTCGGGTGAACGGGCCGGAGGAAAGTCCGCTTTACACGTATTTAAAGTCCCAGAAGGGATTTCAGGGATTTGATGAGACCCATCCCCTCACGCCCATGCTGAAGCAGGCGGTCCCCATGATGGATCCCGACTATGAGAAAAACAGTGATATCAAGTGGAACTTTACTAAGTTTCTGATCGATAAGAAGGGCAATGTGGTGGAGCGGTACGAGCCCACCGCGGACATGCTTCTGATCGAGGAGCGGGTGGACTATCTGGTGCGGCAGTGAGCGGAAAGCAGGAGAAAAGCGGGAAAAAATTGGGAGAAAAGCGGGAGGAAACGGAGCATGGAATATGTGTACACTACGGAAAACACCTGCGCGAGGCAGATCAAGGTGGAGATCCATGACGATGTGATCACCAATGTAGAGTTTTTGGGAGGCGGCTGCAACGGAAATCTGAAGGCCGTTCCCAGACTGGTGGACGGCATGACCGTGGAGCAGATCGAGCGGATCTTGGGAGGGATCACCTGCGGAAGGAGACCCACCTCCTGCGCGGATCAGTTGACCAGGGCGTGCAGGGCGGCCTATGAGGAGCAGCAGAGACAGAAGGGAGAGAGGTAAATGAAAATTGCGGTCAGATATTATACGAGATCCGGAAATACGCGGAAACTGGCGGAAGCCATAGCAAAGGCGGTGGGCGTGGAGGCCAGGACCACCGCGGAGCCCCTGGAGGAGGATGTGGATCTTCTCTTTTTGGGAAGCTCCGTCTATGCCTACGGCGTGGATGATGAGGTAAAGCGTTTTATCAAAGAGACGAAGGTGAAGGTCGGCAAGGTGGTAAACTTCAGCACGGCGGCGCTGGTCCGCTCCACCTACAGGCAGGTGGCGAAGCTTTTGCAGGAAAAGGGCATCCCCTTTGCCGAGGAGGAGTACTACTGCCGCGGATCCTTTGGGCCCATGCACAAGGGCCGGCCAAACGAAAAGGATCTTAAGGAGGCTGCCGAGTTTGCCAGAAAGATCGCGGCAAAGTAATATAATTGACTTTTTTCTACACCCGTCCTATACTGGTAATCAGAGGTACGGGAGGCGAGAATTATGACATTGAGAGAGCTGGAAATCGGAAAAAGCGCGAGAATCACTGCTGTCGGAGGGGAAGGTGCCCTCAGGCAGCATTTTCTTGATATGGGAGTCATTCCGGGGGCGACGGTGACGCTGGAGAAATATGCGCCCATGGGGGATCCCATGGAGCTGCGCATCCAGGGGTACGAGCTGACATTGAGGCTGGCCGACGCGGAGCGGATCGCTGTCGAGCCGGTTTTTGAAAAGGGGGATGCAGAGGAGGGAACCGTCAGGAAGAAAGCGGTAAAATCCCCCAAGCAGCGGGAGCACCCGGGCCTGGGCGAGGGCGGCAGATACCATGTGAAGGCGGATGAGAAACCGGTGCCGGAGGGGACGGTGTTGACCTTTGCCCTGGCGGGCAATCAAAACTGCGGCAAGACGACGCTGTTTAACCAGCTCACCGGCTCCAATCAGCACGTGGGGAATTTCCCGGGAGTCACGGTGGACCGAAAGAGCGGCTCCATCAAGGGAAACGAGGGGACGCTGGTCACGGACCTTCCGGGGATCTATTCCCTGTCGCCCTACACAAACGAGGAGATCGTCTCCCGACAGTTTATTTTAAACGAGAAGCCGACCGGTATCATCAATATCGTGGACGCCACCAACATCGAGCGGAACCTGTATCTGACCATGCAGCTCATGGAGCTGGATGTGCCCATGGTGCTGGCGCTCAACATGATGGATGAGGTGCGGGGAAACGGCGGCTCTGTGCATATCAATGAGATGGAGTCGCTTCTGGGGATTCCGGTGATCCCCATCTCCGCCGCCAAAAACGAAGGCATCGACGAGCTGGTGAGTCATGCCCTGCACGTGGCAAGATATCAGGAGCGCCCCGGCAGGCAGGATTTTTGCGACGAGAACGAAAACAAGGGCGCGGTGCACAGATGTCTCCACGGGATCATGCACCTGATCGAGGATCACGCGCTGGAGGCCGGAATACCGGTCCGGTTTGCCGCCACCAAGCTGGTGGAAGGCGACGAAAGAGTGCTCAAGGCGCTGGATCTCTCCGCCAACGAGCAGGAGATGCTTGAGCATATCATCTGCCAGATGGAGGAGGAGAGAGGGCTGGACCGCGCGGCGGCCATTGCGGATATGCGATTCGCCTTTATCGGAAGGCTCGTGGAGGCTTGTGTGGTGAAGCCCAGGGAGAGCAAGGAGCGGGAGCGGAGCCGCAGGATCGACCGTATTCTGACCGGCAGATACACCGCCATACCGGCCTTTGTGGGAATTATGGCGCTTGTGTTTTATCTGACATTCCACGTGATCGGGGCGTGGCTGCAGGGGGTGATGGAGACCGGAATCGCGTGGCTGACGGAAGCCGCCGACAGGATGATGGTATTCTGGGGCGTAAACGCCGCCCTCCGCTCCATGATTATAGACGGCGTCTTTGCGGGAGTGGGGAGCGTATTGAGCTTTCTGCCCATCATTGTGACGCTCTTTTTCTTCCTGTCCCTTCTGGAGGACACCGGTTATATGGCGCGGGTGGCCTTCTGCATGGATAAGCTGCTGCGCAAAATCGGCCTCTCCGGCAGAAGCATCGTTCCCATGCTGATCGGCTTTGGCTGCACGGTGCCGGGAGTTATGGCGAGCAGGACGCTTCCCTCGGAGCGCGACCGGAAGATGACGATCCTCCTGACGCCCTTTATGAGCTGTACGGCCAAGTTACCTATATACGGTTTTTTTGCGGCGGCTTTCTTTCCGAGATCGGCCGGGCTCGTCATGGTGGCCTTGTATTTCGGCGGCATCTTCATGGGGATCTGTATGGCGCTTCTCTTTAAAAATACGGTCTTTCGCGGGGAGGCGGTGCCCTTTGTCATGGAGCTGCCCAACTATCGTATGCCCGGCATCAAAAACGTCGCGCAGCTTCTCTGGGAGAAGGCGAGAGATTTTCTGCAGAGGGCGTTTACGGTGATCTTTGTGGCGACGATGGTCATCTGGTTTTTGCAGAACTTTGATTTCCGGCTCAATATTGTGACCGACTCGCAGAACAGTATTCTCGCGGTGCTGGCGGGTATGATCGCGCCCCTTTTCGCGCCTCTGGGCTTTGGGGACTGGAGGATATCCACCGCGCTGATCACCGGTTTTATGGCGAAGGAGAGCGTGGTTTCCACCCTGACGGTGCTCTTTGGCGGCGGAGGGCTGTCGGAGGTGCTGACCCCTCTGTCGGCGGCGTCCCTTTTGGTATTCTGCCTGTTGTATACGCCCTGTGTGGCGGCGGTGGCAGCCATCAAGAGGGAGCTGGGCGGCAGATGGGCCGTGGGCGTTGTGGCAGGACAGTGCGCGGTGGCATGGGTCTGCGCCTTCCTGGTGCGGCTGATCGGATCGTTCCTCTATTGAAAATCGATCTATTACAAATTGATCTATTATAAATCGATCTATTATAAGCCGGTTTATTACAAGCTGATCTATTGCGAACCGATTTATAGAAAACTGCATAAAAAATACGCAATACAAGTTGCCTTTTTTGTGGAAAAGAGATATAATGGAGGCAATGAAGAAAAAAAGGAGATTTACGCCAATGAAAAAACATGTCGCATTTAAAATGATGCTTCCCCTGTTTATCATCTTTGTGCTGACGGTAGTGGTCAACATGACTACCACCAGCAGTCTTCAGGGGGCGAGGACGGTGTTTGAAGGAATTGCCTCGGACACGGATGAGAGCGTGCCGCAGGAGCTGATCGAGGTTGCCGATCAGAACTCGCATGTCATTTCCTCCGTTTTGTCCCGAAACGGAATCCTTTCTTCCCTGCAGCTTTTGATGGTCGTTGTGACGATCGTGATCACCTATCTGACGATCGTCAGGCCCTTACAGAACATTGAGAAGCAGCTAAATGCCATGATCCGGAAGTTAGAGAACAACGAGGGCGACTTAGGAGACCGCGTCCAAACCAAAAAGCAGGACGAGATCGGCCGTCTCGTGTATGGCATCAATCTCTTTTTGGATAAGCTCCAGGTAATCATGAAGAGTATCCAGGGACATTCGCTCTCTCTGGACGATTCCTCCAGAAATATTGTGACAACGGTGTCGGATTCCACGGAGAACACCAACAGGGTGTCAAAGGAGGCCTCGGAGCTGTGTGTGGAGATCCGCACGATCGCGGATACGCTGAGCGACATCTCCAACGATATGCAGTCGTTAAGCGACAGCAGCAACTCGATCACGGAGTCCACGGTCTCTGGAAGAAAGTACGCCTCCGAGATGAAGGATCGCGCCAACAATATCCGCGGGCTTGCCACGCACAGCAAGGAGGAGTCGGAGCGGATCACCTCCTCTCTGCAGGCGGATCTCAGCAGTGCCGTGGAGAGCAGCAAGAGCGTAAATTCCATACAGGATCTGACGGACGAGATCCTTTCCATCGCCAGCCAGACCAATCTGCTTGCGCTGAACGCCTCCATTGAGGCGGCGAGAGCCGGCGAGGCGGGCAAGGGCTTTGCGGTGGTGGCGGACGAGATCCGCGTGCTGGCCGACAACTGCCGCAATACCGCCAACAGCATCCAGGAGATCAGCAGCGATGTGATTTCCTCCGTGGAGAGCCTGGCGGACTCCTCCAATCAGCTGTTAAAGTTTGTGAACACGAATGTGTTGAAGGATTATGACGGGTTTGTGGAATCTTCCATGGAATATCTGCAGGATGCGGAGGTACTGGAAAATATGATGGGCGACTTCAGCGTGAAGGCGGATGCCCTCTCTGCCGCTTCCGCCAACGTCAACGACCGGATCGACCGGATCTCCGGCGCGATCGAGGAGGAGAACGACAGGGTGTCCAACCTGACGGACATTATGCACGCGCTGATGGACAATATGGGACAGATCCAGAATTGCACCTCCGTAAACGACAATGTGTCCAATGAGCTGAAGAAGGAGATCGCAAAGTTTAAGGCGATCTGATCCAGCGTGATCCGGCGATGGAGAGAAAAAGCTACATAGTGCCAAACAGGATCCCGACGGTCTTTTCAGGCCGGCGGGATCTTTTTATAGAAGTTTTGTGCCGCCGATAGTCGTTTTGTGCGTTTTGTTTACAGTTTGAGGGACAAACGTCCGATATCTATTCTGAGACGATTTAAGACGATCTGAGACAAACAATCAGAAGCGGGGGATGGAGATGGAAGCAGCAAATCTATCGTATTCCTTTGTGGAAGGTGATGTCTGTCTGCGGGCGGATGAAATTCTTTATATCGAGACCAATCGGCATAAGAATGTATTTCATACCACAAAGGGAAACTACAGCCTTTACAGGAAGTTGGGCGAAATTGAGAAGGATCTCCAGGGACAGGATTTTCTGAGGGCGCATCAAAGCTTTCTGGTCAATATGCGTTACATCGAGAAGATCAACAGTTATGTTTTAAAGCTCACAACGGGACAGGAGCTGTCGGTGCCGAAGTCGCGCTATCCCGAGGTGAAAAGACAGTATCAGCATTTTCGGGAGCAGCTCTTCCGAAACGGGGAACCGGCTGAAAATAAGGAGGCAGAGGTATGAGGATCACAACGCAAATGTTAAACGAGTCGGCGAGAAAGGCAGGGCTTCCGGTCAATCGGGTCTCCCTGTTAAATTATGTGAAGGGGAACGGATCGGACAGCGGCCTGCTGGGCGCGCTGGCGCAGAAGAACAGTGCCGCCGCCGAGTCTGCAAAAAGGACCGGTTACGACAGGCTTGAGAAAGCGGCGGATAAGCTCGGGGAAAAGGCCGATGCGCTGGACGGAAAGGAGAAGGATTCCGTCTATGATCGGGCGCGGGAGAGCGGCAGCACGGAGGAGATCTGCGACGGCGTGGAGGAGCTTATCGGAAGCTATAACAATGCGATTAAGATACTGGAATCCATGGACGGCGAGCTGAACGCGTATTACGGCAGGAGCCTGGAGGGGATCTTGACCGGAGTCAGGGAGGCTTTGAGCAGGATCGGGATCACGGTCTCCGGAAACGGCACCCTGAATCTGGATCGGGAGAAATTGCAGGCGGCGGATGTAGATACCCTGGAGTCGGTGCTGGGAAACACGGGAATGATGAAGCGGCTGTCCTATCTGGCCGGCAGGATTTCCGACAACGCGCAGACGGGCGCAAACAGTTTGAGTACCCAGTACGGCTCCGACGGCAGCAGCCACACCTCGTCTTTCAACAAATATGATTTCTGGGGATAGAAAGGGGATCCGACATGACGGAATTGGGAATCGAAAAGGCTGCAAAGGGCGGTTTCCTGCGGGAGACCGGCAGAAACACGCCGAAAAAGGACGCGGCCTTTCGCAATATTTTGGAAAACTCTATGGGGGCCAACCGTTCCGACAAGGTGCCCTACGGGTATCTGGCGAAGGACGGAGTGATCAACTACAACGGTGTGACCTTTGTCTGCGATGATAAAAAGAATGCGATCTGCCTGGGAGATATGAGTAACCCCAAGGAAGTGATCACTGTGCCTCTTTCGGGCGGCGGCTCGCTTATGGTGAACCGGAATAGTATTCACGGTCTGTCCAAGGCGATCAGTATGTTTTCGCCGGAGGATATCAACCGGATTCTGCGCGCTATCGCCCAGGACACCAAGTGTCAGCAGGAGCTCAAAAAGATCGACGACATAGAGGGAAATCCGGACAATTACGCGCCGGAGGACGGAAATTAAAATTGCATTCTGTCCCGACAGGCCTTATACTGAGAGTAGAAAGCGGTTGGGGAAGGGACTTCGGATGGACACCTATGTGATCAGGCATCAAAAAAAACTTCGCTGTGGGATTACCACAGGCACATGTGCAGCAGCGGCCGCCAGGGCTGCTGCTGTCTGTCTGCTTACGGGCAGGCGGATCGGCTCCGTGGAGATACTGACGCCGAAGGGAAACGCTGTGACCGTGGCCGTGACCTACACCCTCGCGGAGGATGGACGCTGTATGGAGGCGTCGGTGATAAAGGACAGCGGAGACGATCCGGACGTGACAAACGGTGCGGAAATCCGCGTTCGGGTCGAGAAGCTTCCCGCCTCCGAGCGGGACGGCGCAGAGAGCGTCAGCGAAGAGGCCCGAAGGAAGGGCTGGTTTCACAGCGAGGAATACCCGCTTTTGTATCTGGATGGGGGACAGGGCGTGGGGCGTGGCGATCGGCCAGGCGGCCATCAACAGGGTCCCGCGCCGGATGATCTTTGGTGAGGTGGGAGAGGTGAGCCGCCTTTGCGGCAGCCAAAACGCGCTTTTGATCACGGTTTTTGTTCCGCGGGGGCAGGAGCTGGCCAAACGCACCTTCAACGGCAGGCTGGGGGTGGAGGGAGGAATCTCCATCCTGGGCACCACCGGTATTCTGGAGCCCATGAGCGAGAGGGCCATTGTGGACACGATCGAGCTGGAGATCCGGCAGCGGTACGCCTGCGGCGAGAGGGATCTGCTGATCACCCCGGGCAACTACGGGAGGGCCTATCTGGAGGAGTATCTGCATATCTCCATGGAGCAAAGCGTCAAGTGCAGCAACTATATCGGAGAGGCGCTGGATCTGGCGGTGGCCTGTGGGATGAAGCGGATCCTTCTGGTGGGAAATATCGGAAAGCTCTGCAAGCTGGCGGCAGGTATCTTTAACACGCACTCCAGGACGGCAGACGGCAGGTGGGAGGTCTTTGCCGCGCATACGGCCCTGTGCGGCGGCGACAGGGAGCTGGTGCGCCGTCTGGAGGGCTGTGTCAACACGGAGGAGATGCTGGCGCTCCTGGAGGAGCGGGGGCTGCGGGAGGCGGTCGCGGAGAGCATCTGCCGAAAGGTGGGGGAACGGCTGCGGGAGCGGTGCGGCGAGGACTGCCGGTGCGGCGCGATGCTCTTCTCGGAGCGGTACGGATATCTGGGGGAGACGGCGGGCGCCGGAGAGATCAGGAAGGCGTTTGAGACCTGATGCGGCAGTCGTTGCAAGCCCCCCAGCCGGAGGATTACAGCCGCGAAGGGGAAAGCATAAGATTTTGACCCTGCGGCAGCAGGGGCGAAGGTTTAGAGACGGAATGGAAAACGGATTTCACAAATAGACAAATCGGTAGGAGTGGAGGATTTTATATGGGCGCAGGAACAGAGTTAATTCACGGTTCTGACTGGGGTGCGGCGTTTCGGAATAAGCCGATCCTGTTGAAAACCAATCAGGAAGTATCGGCATTTTTAGAGGGAAAGATCAAGAAAAACATGGTAATGCAGGAGGACACCTGTACCCTCAGCACCAACGACTCCTACCGGAACCGAAACACGACCTATGAGATACCAAACAGTGAAAAGGGCAGCACATTTCTGGGTTTTGGCTTTTTGATGCGTGACGAAACAAGCAGTATAAAAGGCAGGCTTGACAGCACGAACGATGTGGACTTTTACAATTTTACGATTCCCTATAACCGCACTCTGCAGAACCATTTTGAAGTTGAGATTTATATGGAGCTGCCGGAGGGCTGCAAGTATACGATGACCCTGTATGATGAGTACGGAAATCAAGTGGGGAAAGCGGAAGGGGACGGCGGAAACAGAAAGAGCCTGACCATTCCGAACTGGGACACCTCGACAAACAGGTACTGTATCCGGATAGAAAACGAAAACGGGGAGGAAATCTCTCCGGACGATTATTATAAGATCGGATGCCATATTTTGGAAAAGACAGACACAGAAAAGACAGACACAGAAAAGACGGACACAGAAAAGACAGACGCCATAAGAGACGCTTACGGCGCATGGCAGACAGCAAAGAGCAGGGGGCTTCCCAACCAGCAGGAATACCTTGACAGGTACAACGCGCTTTTGCAGGAGGCAGAGGCGGATTATGCAAAAGAAGTGGAGGCGCTTCATCAAAAACAGTATGAAAGCCTGCCCAAAGAACAGCAGTATAAAGGCGGAAAAACGGCAGAAGAACTGCTTCGGGATCTGGCGGACGGCAGGGAATTAAACGAGGCGGAACAGGAATATCTAAAGATTTTTGCCAACCTTTCAGATTTTGAAAAAGCGAAACAGAAGGCGGGACTGAAAAACAATTTTTCACAGGAGTTTGTGCGGGAACTGGAAAGACAGGGAATTTCCAAGGACGACATTGAGGGCATGAATGTCAGAATTTCCGGCAGCGGCGCAGTCACGGTGGACGGCATTAAGGATGAGGCAGTCAGAAAACAGGTGGAGAGCCTGATCCAAGAAAAATACGGCGATCCGATGTATCAATATTACATAGGAATAGCGGACAGCATTGGAAACCTGTCGCCGCAGGTATATGAATACGCCACAGAGATACAGGAAGTTATGCGCTATCTAAAAGGCGCTGCGGGGCAGGATATTGACTTAAAAGATCTGTATCTGACAGCGGACGGCAGAATCGGGGGACTGCCCGAAAAAGTGGGAGATATGGTCAACCATACAAAGAATAACGCAAAGATTGACCGCATCAAGGATATGCTGACAGACATCATACAAAAGATCGGGCGGCATCAGGCTATCCCTTATTTTAGCTCGGCATTTCAGTTTTCAGGCGGAGAGCTTCAGGTGGCAGATACCGGTTTTGCAGCAGATACCGACACACTGGAAAAGGAACTGTCGCCGTCATACGCAAGATCACAGGCCTATCGCTATAAGTTTAGAAGAGTATTGTGATAAGCCTAAGGAGGAGAGGGCGTGCAGACTTTCTAAAACTGCTATTTTGGAGGTAGTATGAAAAAAGTGAAAGGGATAGCGTTACTGCTGTTATCTGTTATGATTGCAGGGTGTTCCAATACAAAGAGGGAACAGCAGGAAGAGAACAGTGTTGCAATAGAACAGCAGACAGAGGAAGCAAACCAAAATATACAGGGGGCAGAAATCGTCGAGGAAAATGAAATATCTGTTGTGACGGACAATATTGTGGATTATTCTAAATACTTTCAAGGGATCCGTGGTTGTGCTGTAATATATGATGAATCATTAGACGCCTATTTTTTTTACGACAAAGAGAAGTGCGAAAAGGAAGTTTCACCGCTGTCAACCTTTAAGATTGTATCTGCGCTGGCAGGTTTGGAAAATAATGTGCTTGAAAGTCAAACTTCTACAATGGAATACCGTGGTGTAAAATACCCCATTGACGCATGGAACTCTAATTTAACATTAAAAGAAGCATTTGAAGCTTCGTGTGTATGGTATTTTCGGCAAGTGGTAGACAGGGTTGGCCGAGAAGATATTCGTGACGTGTTGAAAGAAATACAGTATGGAAATTGCGATATATCCGAATGGAATGGAAGTGGAACTAATTCATTGCCGGAGCTCAATGGATTTTGGTTGGAGTCATCGTTAAAAATTTCCCCAAAACAGCAGGTAGATTCGCTGAATTACATTTTTGGCAGTGATAATAGTTTTAATGCTGACAACTTGGAAGAATTGAAAAGCATTATGTATATAACGGAACTGGATCAAGGTTGTTTATATGGTAAAACAGGTTCGGGAACTGACGGTAAGGCGTGGTTTGTTGGTTTTATGGAAGAACCGGATCATAAGATTTATTTTGCAATTTATCTTGATGATATGCAAAATCAGGAAGCAATATCTGGAAATAAGGCAAAAGAAATAGCAATCAGCATTTTAAACAATGAGGTATAAAATGTTAAAATGTAAAGAGTTAAAATATAAAGTGTATTTCATCAGTATCGTTGGAATGTGTTTATTAGTTGGTTGTGGAAATCATAATATGGAACAAAACGATAGCGAGGTACAGGGAAGCAGCACCTTTGCAGGGTACGGTGATTATGGTATCAACGGTTCTTTTGAGTTAATAAGGCAGAAAGAAGATATTTCAGAAAATGACAATACGGATGATTCCCTTTATAATTCCTCATGGACGGAGGAAGAAATAATAAAGGCGGTCAATGAAAGAAGCCAGTATTACAAGGCCAGCGCCTATTATTCTGAAATAATGGATTATTGGGAAAATGTCAGAGAAGTACGGGATATTTCAAATGTGATGGAACCACTGTTTGAAACGGATAAGAAATACTATACAAAAGAAGAATTTGAGAGTGAGCCGATGCTGGTAATTCATTTAGCCAAAAATGAAATATATGCAAGGCATGGTTATATATTTAAAAACGAAGATTTATATAATTATTTTATGGGGTGTATCTGGTATCATCCAACTTGTGACAGTAAAGATTTTGAGGATAGTATTTTTAATGAGTATGAAAGGGCGAATCTTAAAATACTGGCTGATTTAGACACTTATTAGACACTTATGGATAGAAAGCTAAATTCAAATCATCTAAAAATGATTGCTATCATAGCAATGACAATCGACCATTTTACAGATTTGATTTATCCTGGATGGGTAATCTTGTATGCAATAGTATCCTTTTTCTTTGTAAATAGAGTTTGTGGGATGATACAGCCATTTGTTATTTTAGTATATCCGTTGTTGAAGCGGTACAATGGAGAAAGAGGAAAGGCAAAATGGACAAAGTGGCTTTTCTATCTCTATTATCCTGCACATCTTGTTATGATAGGTATTTTGAGAATCGCCTTGTATGGCGATGTCCCATTGCTATTTTGACACCGGGGAAATCAGCCGATAGGAATTTAAAAAATTATCTTGAAATGCTTTCTTGTAAAGGATAGTAAGAAGAAAAACTTATTACAATGGGGCTGCCTGGATCATGTATAGTAACAGCGTGAATGTCGGATAGGAATCCTGCCCCATGGAAAAATTTGAGGGAGCAGACAACCTGGTCTCGGAAATAAATTTTGGCAAAGAACTTACTGACCCTAATTGACCGGAGCCTGAAACGAAATATACTTTGAACGGAACAGAAATTTCCGAAGAAGAATACGACCAGTTAAGCAGCAGAATATTTGCAGAGCAGGCAGACACAAACTGAAAAATATTCCGCCTTGTCGCACCGGCATCAGCCGCAGCAGGACGGAGGAAGCATATAGGATAGAGAAAATTGATGAATAAAATTGATGAATAAAATTGTGAAAGGTCTCATTCGATTCATAATAGAAATAATAGTTACAACTGCTTTGATTGTCGGAATCCGTATTCTTACAGGAGGTATGTACCTTTGGGGTTTGCCCAATTTAGGTGAGATTCAATCTGTCAATATTTCATATCCAAGCGTTACAGATGACGTTAAGGAAATTTCAAGTCAAAAGGATATTGAGTTAGCATTAAAGCTAACAGGTTTTTTGAAATATGATTTATTTGAGAAAACAAATAGTGAAGAAACACCCTTGATTACGATTACCTATCATCTTAAGGATGGAACAGATAAGACAATTTCTGCTAACAATACTACCGTCTGGTGGAATAACAAAGCTTATATAATCAAAGACAAGGAATTGTTTGTCAACCTGACAGAAGGAATATTCTTTGTGGGAGATTTACAGACAGAGTATTATTGAAAACGAGCCGAGCATAACAGGCATTGTCAAAGACACAAAGGATCATTCCATTTTGCATTTTAATGGAGGGGGTATTATGGAATATAAGTCGGAAAATACAAATAGGGAATCTCGCAATCGTAATAATGGATGGATCCTTGGGAGAATATATTTCAACAAGGAAGATAAAAGAATAATGATAAAGCGGCCGCGAGGAGGCTTTGGTAATACAATGAATTTTGGAAATTTTTTATTGTGATATGGTATTCAATTTCCTGTTTGTAGAGCAGTCCAGAAAAAAGAGGCAGTCCAGAAGATGTGGATTGTCTCTTTTTTCTGCTCTAAAATGGCAGGTATCACACTTCTTCCGGAAAAGGGAGTCATGAAAAAGCGGCCTTTTTTCAACAAAATGCAGAACTATTTTGATAAAATATACAGAGTGATAGAAAACCTGAAACAGCTTGAAAAATGGAAGGGCAGACATTATAATGAACATAATCAGGCAGACTTGGCCGGATAGGGAGATGTTTGAGGGAAGATATGGCCTCCGGAACCGGTGATATCACCGATAGTTCGGATGGACGGCAGTCAAAATACAAATGGAAACCCTAAATTGCAAGGGGCAGTGAGCGTCTAAGAAACCATGAAATTCATAGGAAGGATAGGCTGAGAGGGGCATATTTACCGATAAGGCGGGCGGTTTCCCGCAGGTGTCGGCGAGTATGCTCTTCTGGGGAACGGTCCTGAGAGGATAGGAGAAGAAGGAGATCGCTATGGTTTATTTTGTGGGAGCGGGGCCGGGGGCCGAGGATCTGATCACGGTGAGAGGACAGCGCCTGATCCGTCAGGCGGATGTGATTATCTATGCGGGCTCCCTGGTGAATCCCAGGCTTTTAGAGGAGGCGGGGGAGCGCTGTGAGATTTACGACAGCGCGTATATGACCTTGGAGGAGGTGATCGCGGTGATCGTCCAAGCGGAGGAGCGCGGACTTTCCACCGTGCGGCTGCACACGGGCGACCCCTCTCTCTACGGAGCGATCCGAGAGCAGATGGATGCCTTGGACGAAAGAGGGATCTTCTATGAGGTCTGTCCCGGTGTCAGCTCCTTCTGCGGAGCGGCTGCGGCCCTCAAGCTGGAGTACACGCTGCCGGAGGTGTCCCAGAGCGTGATTATCACCAGGGCGGAGGGGCGGACGCCTGTTCCCGGAAGGGAGAGCCTGCGCAGCCTTGCGGCCCATCAGAGTACCATGATCCTCTTTCTCTCGGCGGGGCTTGCGGAGAAGGTGAGAGAGGAGCTTCTCGCCGGAGGCTGTGAGCCCGACACGCCCGTGGCGGTGGTGTATAAAGCGACGTGGCCGGAGGAGAGGACTCTGCGGACGACGCTTGATGCGCTGCCTCGGGAGCTCTCCCGCGCGGGGATCTCAAAGACCGCGCTGATCGTTGTGGGAAATGTGTTGAATAAAAGCGGAGCGCGCTCGCGTCTCTATGCGCCGAATTTTACCACGGGATATCGGAGAGCCAGGGATCCGGAGGAGAAGGATCCGGAGGGGAAGGAGCCAGAGGGGAGAGGGCCGGAGGAGAGGCAATGAAGCAAGGAGAAACCATTTTTTTGATTGCCTGCAGCGTGAAGGGGTACGAACTGGCCTGCAGACTGCGGGAGGAGCTGCGGCGTGATCCCCGGAACGCTTTCCGACAGGTGGAGTGTAAGGTGAAGTGCAGGAGACTTCCCGGGCTCTCCGAGGAGCGGCCCCTGACCGAGTGTGTGGGAGAGTGGTTCGGGCGCGCGGACGCCCTTGTCTTTTTCTGTGCGGTGGGCATTGCGGTGCGCAGCATTGCGCCCTATCTGGGGCATAAGAGTAGGGATCCGGCGGTGGTGGCAGTGGACGAGGCGGGGAGATTCAGCGTCTCTCTGCTGTCCGGCCATCACGGCGGTGCCAACCGGCTGGCGGAGGAGATCGCGGATCTGCTGGGGGCGCAGGCAGTGATCACCACCGCCACGGATCGCGAGGGGAAGTTTGCCGTGGACGTGTTTGCCCAAAAGAACGGCCTTGTGGTGACGGATTGGGAGCTTGCAAAGCGGGTCTCCGTGGAGCTTCTGGAGGGAAGGAGCGTGGGATTCTGCACAGGGCCTGCGGTGCGGATTTCGGGAGATCGGCTCCCCGACGGGCTGGTGCTGGAGACGGAGGACGGGGGCGGTCGGAAGGAGAGCCTTCAGATTCTTATCTCCAACCGCGCGCCCGAGGACGGGAGCGGCCGACGGCCGGAAGGAAGGCCCAGAGAGCGAATCCTGCAGCTGGTGCCGGCAAATATCTACCTGGGTATCGGATGCCGTAAGGGGGCGGATGTCCAAAGCATCGAGCAGGCGGTCACAAAGGCGCTGTGTCAGGCGGGCGTTCTGCCCCAGGCAGCGGCGGGGGTGGCGAGTATCGATCGAAAAGCGCAGGAGCCGGGCTTGGCTGCCTTCTGTGAAGCCTGGGGACTGCCCTTTCAAAACTACACGGTGGAGGAGCTTCGCCTGGTTCAGGGGAGCGAGAGCTCCTCGCGGTTTGTGGAGCAGGTCACGGGTGTGGACAACGTGTGTGAGAGGAGCGCGCTTGCGGTAAGCGG
>CANRLX010000029.1 GCA_947631615.1 uncultured Acetatifactor sp. | reverse complement strand
CAAGATAAATGCGCTCGTTTTCCGGTTTGATCCTTCCGGCAGTATAGAGGCCCCGTTGCAGCTCCGCCGCGTTTGCCGCGCTGGTCATTGAAGTGAGTTTCTTCACCAGCTCGCCGCTTTTCCTGGCGGTGATGAATTTAGATGCCTCTACCGCGTCGATGAGCAGTTTCAGCTCGGCCAGCTCGAATGGACGGTCCGCGTAGAAAAACCTCGTCTGCCTGCCCCTGGTGGGAACGATGTCAATGCCGCATTCGATCATGGCGTCTATATCCTCCTTGACGGTCTTACGGTCAGTGGGGATACCAAGCGCTGTAAAATAGGCGACGATTTCCGCAGTGGTCATGGGGTGATCCTCGTCCGTCTGCTGTTGTAATAGACGTAATATCTTCAAGAGCCTTTCTTTCCCGGTCATTGTGTCCTCCTGAGTATTCCTGCCCGATTGTTGGCAGGATAATAATAAGGTGGGGAGGGCGGTGCCCTCCCCGTTAAACCGGAACACTGTCCAAATAGCAGGTATCCGGGCATAGATCCACTTTGTTTGACCACACCTTGGAGCTGTCAATATTTGGGTCGATATCCCAGCTGACGCACCGTTGTTCATCGAGGTAGACCCGCCTAAAATTGGCCGGGTCAGCGAGAAAGGCAAAAACAGTTCCCGGCTTGATAGATGGCTTCATGTCCAGCACACGGCGCTCCCCGTTATCGAACAGCAGTATGATGGTAAAGTCAGCGCCGGGGGCAACGCTCTCGATGCTTCTTCTTCCAGAAGCGAAATACGTTGCGGTACGCCGGTCAAAACCCTTTTTTATGTAATGATCTACGTTGTTCATTGAGCCCTTCCTTATTATTCTATCAGATTTATGGCCGATATTCAAACAGTCCCTAAAAAATGTCTGTGAAAATTACGCAGGACTCCCCGCATCAGTTTAGCAGGACGGATAAGATCTGTCAATTATATGAGCGCAAAACGGGAAGAATACGGATAGCCGCGACATCAATGACTAAAATGCGGCGAATTGATAGAATAACGATAGCAAAATATATACAAGGAGACCTTTACCATGCCTACCAGAAGAAACTTGAGCCATACAATAACCCCGCGTATGCTTACGGCGTTTATTAAGAGCCTGTACACCGAGGAACATGAGAAAAACACGATAATGAAGTATGCCCGTTACACTAATGAATTCATTGCGTGGTTGGATGGGCGGGCTGTGAACAAAGCGGTGGTCGTTGAATGGAAGGAATCGCTCCAGGAGGCTGGGAAGTTCGCCCCTGCGACGATCAATGCCAAGCTGGCCTCGGTGAACGCTTTTTTCAAATTCGCCGGCTGGGAGGATTGCAAAGTAAAGGCACTGCGGCTCCAACGCCAGGTTTTCCGCGATCCCAGCAAAAATCTGACTAAGGAAGAATATATGCGGCTCATTCAAGCGGCTTACAACAGCGGCGATGAAAGGCTGGCCCTGGTCATGGAATCCATCTGTGGTACGGGTATCCGCGTTTCGGAGGTTCAATATATTACAGTCGAGGCAGTTTCCCAGGGCCGTGCTGTAATCAGGTTGAAGGGGAAAGTACGGACTATCATCATCCCCGGTAAGCTGTGTAAAAAGCTGAAGAAGTATATCCGGAAAAATAAAATCGCTTCTGGGGAGATTTTTCTCACCAGAAGCGGAAAAGGAATGTCCCGCCGCCAGATATGGGCAGCAATGAAAAGCATTTGTACGGCAGCCGGAGTCGATGCCTCCAAGGTGTTCCCCCACAACCTGCGGCATTTGTTCGCGCGGGCTTATTACACCATCTACCACGATATTGTGAAACTGGCCGATATGCTGGGCCATTCCAGCATTGAAACTACCAGGATCTATCTTATTTCCACCGGTACAGAACACGCACGGCAGATGGACAGGCTGGGGCTGGTCCTGACATAGGACAGAATAACAAGGATGTTCTGGTTTGCCGAGTCTACACTCGTGAATATCGCTAAAACAGCAAAAAATAATCCCCTGTGAGCACATCACAGGGGCAAAATGACCGTATTTATAAAAGACTGCTCATTTTTTCTTACAGGCAGCCTTACTTTGTTGTACGAAATTGCAGAAGTTTTTTCGCCCCTTAGCTTGCAAAAAGGGGGCGTATATGCTAATATATACTAAAATGTGCTTTTTAGTTTTGCCCTGTTTTCAAGGCTTTGAGGGCAAAATGCGCATCCTTGTTATTCTGTCCAAGTTTTGAAAGGGCCGGCCAGTAGTGGCCAAAGAACACGTTGGATTATAGGAAGGTGACATCGGGAGGCGGCCATGCAGACCGGCATGGGTAAAAAAGAAAAAGTTACATCATTGAGCGTTCAACCATCGGGCGACCCCGGTATAGTGATGCGATGGGACGATGTAGAGAAGTTCCTGGCGGCATTCCAGGCAAAGGGCCGTGATCCGGATACTGCGAAAGCGTACCGTCGGGCTCTGGCACGATTTTATAACATGCTACCGCTGGGTAAGCGCGTCTACCAAGGTACTCTTGCGGAATGGCAGAATGAACTGCTGTCAGATGGGTACTCAAATTCCAGCGTCAACTCACTCATTACCGCTTGTAACCAATTCCTCCTTTTTATCGGCAAACGGGAGTATCAGCTGGTTGGGCAGTTATCTAATGACGTTCTCCAGCCTGAGTTGACCCGCAATGAGTATAAGCGCCTTTTGTCCGCCGCCAAAATGCTGGACGATGAGCGCGGGTATTGCATGGTCAAAATTTTTGCCTGCACCGGCATCAATGTCCAAGAGCTTCCACAGATCTCCGTTGAAAATGTAACAAGGGGACGTTTTTCTTCTGTTTATAAGAAATCCAAACATACTGTTCGGATACCGCCCAGCTTGCAGCAGGAGCTCCTGATTTATGCCAGAGACAATGACATCCGCTCTGGCCCATTATTCCTTACGCGCAATGGGAAGCCGATGAATCGCACCTATGTTGCGCACATTACCTCCGCCCTTTCCCAAGTGGCGCAGGTTCCTAAAGAAAAATGCACCCCTCGATGCCTCCGTAAGCTCTACCTTACCACTCGGGCCAACATCGAATCGAACATAGAGTTTTTGGTGGAACAGGCTATGGATCGGCAATTGGAGTTAGAGCAAGAACAGCTCTCTGTAAAATGGATGGCAAAGTGAAGATAAATCAACCATTTTGGCAACTAAAAATATGAACGCTCTTTTGAAGGGCAGTAGCAGAAGGATCAGGAGGATTCCATGCAAGCCAGCTTAGATAAAACAAAAGAGCGTTTTTCTTTGGATGCCCACTCAGCGAGTTCCCCGGGAGTGGTGATGGAATGGGAAGATGTAGAAAACTTTTTGACTGCATACCAAGAGAAGGGTAGGACTCAAGGCACCGTGCAGAAATATCGGTTTGCCTTGAAGCTGCTTTATGATGTCCTCCCAGACGACAAGCGAATATATCGTGATACGTTCCCCTATCTACAAGCGGAGATGCTTGAAAAGGGTTATTCTAATTCAACTGTAAATGTTGCATTTTCTGCCTGCAATCAATTCCTGTCCTTCATTGACAGGCAAGAATACCAGTTTAAGGACCGATTGGCTGCGGATACCAATCTACAGCCTGAGCTTAGCCGAAGTGAATACCAAAGGCTTCTTTCTACTGCCAGAATTCTGGGAGATGAACGGGCGTATTTCCTGATCAAAACTTTTGTATGCACGGGGATATATGTTCATGAACTGCCCTTAATGACAGTGGAGAATATAGCCGCAGGACGCTTTGTTGCCGTCTACCAGGGTAACAGACGGACGGTTCGTATTCCCCCTTGCTTACAGCAGGAATTTCTGGATTATGCTCGACGCAGAGGCATCCGCTCTGGACAGATTTTCATTACACGCAGGAACAAACCGCTTCATCGCAGCCGTGTGACAAATTTGATTACCCATCTATGTGAAGAAGCACAAGTACCCAAGGAAAAAGGGAATCCCAGATGTCTCCGCAAGCTCTACCTCTCCACCCGCGCCAACATTGAGCGGAGTTTTGAGTTGTTGGTGGAGCAAGCTATGGATCGTCAGCTGGAACAAGAACAACTCGCTGTTGGTTGGAAAACAGGATGAAGATAAAGAGTCACGTTTTCAACAAAAACGCTCATTCCGTTGAAGGGGGATGATAGCTTGCATACGGTATAAAGAAGGACGTATGCTCGGTCATACTTCTCTCTGCCTATTACCGGCAAGAAGAAAAGCAGGTAACTGCGTTGGACAAACATCGCCCATTTTTTATTGAGGTGTAACGCCAAATGGATAAACATCAGAGTACAAATGTAAATATCCGCAAGGCGCTTCTGCTTACAGCAGGGGCTTACATTTTACTGGTGTTCCTATTCTACTGGCTTGCGGGAGATCAGCTCCATTATAGAGCGTCGCGCGGGAATTTAGAACAGCCTGTTGCGGAAGCAGGTACAGTCGAGCTGACGCAAGGAGCTGTCGTAGAGCAGGCATTTCAGATGAAAATCCAGCGTCTTCAGTCAGTGAGTGTGCAATGGGGGACTTATTATCGGCCCAATGCCGGAACGGTCACTATGGAACTGTTGAATTTGCTGGATGGAACGGTAGTGATGGCGCAGACCTTTGATGCGGCTTCTATTGCCGAGGGCGGACTTACCACCATGTCGGTTGAAACCCCTATTGAAACGCTGTGCTATGTTCCGCTGCTGTTGCGGCTCTATTCAGATTCGCAACCCGGCAGCGCGGTATCTCCCTTAATGTCGGCCTCCGCCCATGAAGAGGGCTTTTCTCTGAGCCTTAATGGCACACCGGTAGACGGGGTGCTGTGTTTCTCCGCTTCCGGCGAGGATTATATCTGGACCGGACTTCACTACTGGGAATTTGCTGTAGGGTTTGGGCTATTACTGGCCCTGGGGATTGGCCTTGTATGGTATCGCTGGAAGAAAGGCAAACGCAGCTATGTAGTCAACGCATTGGTGGCGATGAAGAAATACAAGTTTTTGATTCGCCAGCTAGTATCCAGAGATTTTAAGACCAAGTATAAGCGCTCGGTGCTGGGGGTATTTTGGAGCTTTCTGAATCCTTTGCTCACCATGACGGTGTTGTATATTGTGTTTTCAAATCTGTTTCGTTTCGACATATCTCATTATCCGGCATATCTAATTATTGGTATTACATTTTATAACTTTTTTTCGGAAGCCACCGGAATGGCGTTGGGTTCTATTATCGGGAACGCCGGCCTTATCACGAAAGTCTACGTTCCTAAGTACATATATCCGCTGACGCGCGTAATGTCCTCTTTAGTCAATCTGGTGATTTCTCTGATCCCGCTGCTGCTTGTAATGTTGCTCTCTGGAATTGTCCCCACGAAAGCCTATGTGCTGGTGCTTTTTGTTTTGCTATGCTTGGCTGTGTTCAGCTTGGGAATCGGGCTTCTGCTGGCAGCGGCTATGGTGTTCTTCCGAGATGTCCAGTTCCTATGGGGTGTACTGAGTATGATTTGGATGTACCTCACCCCCATCTTTTATCCGGCCAGTGTTTTGCCGGAAAATGTAGCCTGGGTGTTGCATGTAAATCCGCTGTATTATTTCATAACTTTTGCTCGGACCTGTTTTATGGATGGTATCTCGCCGGAGCCTATCATGTATGTGCAATGCGCTTTGATGGCGCTGGGGGCTCTGTTGGCGGGGGTGCTTGTTTTCTACAAATCTCAGGATCGCTTTGTACTGTATCTGTGAGGAATGTGCCATGAGTAGGACGATGATAGAGGTCAGCGATGTGACCATGCGATTTCGGATGAACAACGACCGGATCATGTCGCTGAAAGAATTTGTGACCACAGCTCTGCGCGGAAAGCTGAAATACAATGAGTTTACGGCCTTGGATCATGTGTCGTTTCAAGTAAAGGAAGGCGAAACTCTGGGTCTTATCGGCAGGAACGGAGCAGGAAAAAGTACCATACTAAAAGTGATTTCAGGCATTCTGAAGCCAACGGAAGGAAGCGTGACCACCTTTGGAAATATCGTACCCATGCTGGAGTTGGGCAGCGGGTTCGATTTCGACCTGACAGGGCGGGAAAACATTTTCCTCAATGGTGCGATCCTTGGCTACAGCGAGGAATATTTGAAAGAAAAGTACGAGGAAATCTTAGAGTTCTCTGAACTTGGTCAATTCATTGAGATGCCGATCAGGAACTACTCCTCCGGGATGTTGGCCCGCCTGGCGTTCGCTGTGGCAGCCATGGTACAGCCAGAGATCCTCATTGTAGATGAGATCCTCTCAGTGGGCGATGCGGACTTCCAGGCAAAAAGCCATGCTAGGATGGTAGAACTCATGGGCGGCGGAACTACGGTGCTGTTTGTGTCCCACAATCTGGAACAGATACGGGAGATGTGTAACCGGGTTATCTGGCTGGATAACGGTCGTATCCGCATGGAGGACACAGCGGAAAAGGTGTGTAGCGTCTACTCCAGTTTGTGAAAACGAAGGTAATGACCCCATTTAGTTTTAATGTCGGGCGATGCCTGTTTTACTGAGTTTTTTGGTTTGTTGAAATCTATTGACCGGGCAAAAATTCGTTTGGAATTTCTATCCGTTTTCCTTCTGGCCCTGGCCAGAACAGAACGATGGAATTTGATATTACAGAGATAGAGAAGCAGGTGGATTCCTGTTACTTTGGTTGAGGATATAAGCGTAAGGGGTGCAAGAGGGCATATGCCAGAGGGTAAAGCTGATATTAAAATTATGGTTTCCCGTCGCATTGACGTGGAAAGTGTCTGCATAGATAATCCGCTTTATCTTCCCATACGCTGTGGCGCGGTTTTTGACAGCAATCCGAACGCAGAATTCCCGGGCGATGACACCGGTGACAATATATCGGAAAAGCGCAGCAGTTTCTGTGAATTGACAGTAGAGTATTGGGCCTGGAAAAACTTGAAGGCAGATTACTACGGGCTTTGTCACTACCGGCGTTATTTATCCTTTTCTGACCAACAGTACCACATGAACGATCATGGGTTGGTTCCTCGCCCCATGCTAACAGATCGGGAGATGAGGCGGTTTCAGCTTCTTGATGCCGAGCATATGTCTAAGGAGATACAGCGATATGATCTGATAATTCCACAGGTGGCAGATGTGTCAAAGATGCCATTACCCCATGGCAGCGGCAGTACCGTCCGTGAGCTCTGGGAGGCACGTGACGGGATATTCTTTCAAAAATCTGTCATACAGATGATGTTTGAATTGATAAAGGAGCTTGCGCCGCAATATTCTGCATCGGCAGAGGAATACTTTTCGGGCGGATGGCATTGCGGCTACAACTGCTACATCATGCGCGGACAGCTGTTTGAGCGGCTTTGTACCTTCCAGTTCCAAATACTGTTTGAATTGGAAAAGCGTTTAGAGCAGATAGACTATCCGCAGGAATTTCAACGGACGCTAGGATATGTGGGTGAGATGCTATTTGGCATTTTTACATGGCATCTGATGCGGCATGAGCATTGGTCTATATGTGAAAAACAACTCGTCTACTTTGAAACGGCAGACTTGGTTCAAGGGAAAAAACAGGCTATAAAGCGATGCCTAAGATTTTACATTAAGTATCTGGGTCGCCAGATAATAAATCCAGTTTTCCCACTTGGCTCTAAACGTCGCGAAGCTGTAAAAAAGTGTTTTCACAAGTCCTTGCTCTAAAACCGCATTGAATTGGACTTTTAGATAATAGAGATAGTTGGGGGACAAATTCCCGTGAAAAAAGTATTTAAGCCTGTTCCAGATGTAGATTTCCTAAAATACCACGGAACATCGGACAAGCCTGACATTAAGATTTTCGTGTCCCATAGGCTCGATTTGGACAGTGAAACTATTGACAACCCAGTGTATATCCCAATCCGTTGCGGCGCAGTCTACGATGATCGCGAGGGCGTTTCCATGCTTGGGGACGATACGGGAGACAATATCTCGGAAAGAAAATTTGTATTTGGTGATTTAACAGTTCAATACTGGGCGTGGAAAAACATAAAAGCAGATTACTATGGTATAGGTGCTTACAATAAATATTTGTCTTTTTCAAAAGATACATATGAAGAGACTATGTATGGAGCGGTTTCCGCTACTGCACTACGCCGGGACGATGCAGAAAATAGATATTCAATTAATGTAGATAGAATTACTGATTTGTTAAAACAATATGACGTTTTGGTTGCAAAGGAAACTGCTATTTCGAACCTAGGTCTAATTTATTGTGGTCGCAAAATTAAAACCGTGCAAGGTGTACTCGATGTTTATGAATCTACACTTAAAACACCCAAGCCTTCAAAACTTCTTGAGCAGATTATCAAAGAAGACTATCCCGACATAGTTAAGGCATATCAGCGCTATATTTGCTGTGATGAAATTTTGCTGAATTATAATTTTGTTATGAGTGCTGCATTGTATCATGAATTTTGCGCTTTTGAGTTTGAGGTCATTGGAAAGCTGGAAAGAAAGCTCAGGGATCAATCGTATGGAGAATTGAGAATAACTGCATACAAGTATATCAGCAACCTACTCCTGCAAGTCTATCTTGATTACATTCAAAATAAAGAGAATGTACAAGTTTTACACCTGCAATTAGTTTGCTTTGAAAGCACTTATTCGGAGAATGAGGTTTTTCCCGCTTTTTCAAAGAATAATGTTGCCATTATGACAATGTCTAGCAATGAATATGCACCATATCTGGGAGTTTATTTACAATCCATACTCAATTGTGCAAGCTCTAACAACAACTATGATATCCTTGTTTTTGAGCGGAATATTACAGAGCGAAACAAAAAACTATTGCACACTATCTGTGATGGACATAAAAATGTCAGTCTTCGATTCATTAACATGAATGCTAAAATGGCTGGAATTACATTTTACGTTGCCGCACAGCACTTCGCTGTTGAAGCCTATTATAGAGTTCTGCTCCCTTGGTTGTTGCCGAATTATAAGAAAATCATAGCAACCGACTGCGATTTGATAGTCATGAGGGACTTGGCAGATTTATACAACGAAGACATTACTGAAGTTGCAATTGGCGCTGTCCGAGATTATATGTATGGGGCAATGTTAAACGGCTTATTTGAGGCTGACCCAGAGCTTGAATATTCTGAAAAAACATTGAAACTTAAAAATCCGTACAATTACGTTAATACTGGAGTATTACTGCTGAACATGCCTTTATTGCGTAGCATGTTTACGGAAAAAGAAGTTATATCGTTTTGCCAAAAACAAAAGTTTCATTTTCAAGAGCAAGATGTAATTAATGTTTTAATGGACGGAAAAATTAAATATTTGGATTTACGATGGAACAGTTTGGTAAGTTCAAATAAGGATGCTATAAGAGCAATGGACAATTTTTTATCAGAGAACGCTGCCATACAACTTAAGTATCCTCCGTTCATTTATCATTATTATACACACCCCAAGCCGTGGGTCTTCCCAGCAGGTGTTTTTGCGGAAGAATGGTGGAAAATGGCTCGGCTGACCCCATTCTATGAGCAGCTGATTATCGGCTTTCAAGTTAATCAGGCTTTGGGGTTCGGAGATCAGCGTTCGGGTGCCAGAAAATTCGCAGATAAATTATTGCCGCCGGGTACTCGCCGCCGTGAATTTGCTAAAATGCTCCTTCCAAAAGGCTCTTTGCGTTGGCGTTTCTGCAAGCGAATATACTACATCTTTGCTCCGCGATACCGACAGAAGAAAGAAAAATAATAGGAGAGAATAATTATGAAAATCGTTATACTCGCCGGAGGCTTCGGCACCCGGATATCGGAAGAATCTCAGTTCAAACCTAAGCCTATGGTGGAATTGGGTGGGATGCCTATTCTTTGGCACATCATGAAGCTATACAGCCACTATGGCTTCAACGAGTTTATCATCTGTGCAGGCTATAAGCAGCACGTCATCAAGGAATACTTTGCGGACTATTTCCTTCATACGTCGGATATCACCTACGATTTCACCAACGGTCGCAGCGAGATGACTGTCCACCATAGCGCCTCAGAGCCTTGGAAGGTCACCGTGGTGGATACCGGTCTGAACACTATGACTGGCGGACGAGTCCGTCGCGTTAAAGACTACATAGGGGACGAGCCCTTCATGCTCACCTACGGCGATGGAGTATCTAATCTCAATATTGTCGAGTTGGTCAAGTTTCACCAATCCCACGGGAAACTTATCACCATGTCGGCCTATAACGCTGGGCAGCGATTTGGTGTGCTGGATATCGACGATGCCGGACAGGTCAAAGAGTTCCGGGAAAAAACTCAGGGCGACGGGAATATGATCAACATCGGCTTCATGGTGTGTCAGCCCGAGTTCATAGACTACATAGACGGGGATAGCACTACGTTGGAAAGAGAGCCCCTGGAGCGGGCCGCTCAGGATGGTCAGCTCATGGCCTATCGGCACACGGGGTTTTGGCAGTGTATGGACACCGTGCGGGAGAAGGAGCAGCTAGAAAAACTTTGGGCCAGTGGACAAGCCCCCTGGAAAGTGTGGGATGACTGATGGCATACATAGATTTTGACTTTTACCGAGGCAAGCGGGTGTTTGTTACTGGTCACACCGGCTTCAAGGGATCTTGGCTGTGCCGCATCCTGGTGCTGGCCGGGGCAGAGGTCACTGGTTACAGTCTGGAGCCGCCGACCCAGCCTAACCTCTTTTCTCTGGCGGGGCTGGAGGGAAGACTGATCTCCGTGATTGGGGACATTCGGGATCTCGCTGCTCTGAAAGTTGCCTTTGATTCCGCCGAGCCTGAGATCGTGCTACACTTGGCGGCTCAACCTATTGTGCGGGACAGCTATAAGGCTCCTGCCTACACCTATGAGACGAATGTGATGGGTACGGTGAACATCCTGGAGTGCGTCCGGCAGAGCAGCTGTGTACGCAGTTTTCTGAATGTAACAACTGACAAAGTATATCAGAATAACGAGTGGGTTTGGGGCTACCGGGAGGATGAGCCGTTGGACGGATACGATCCCTACTCCAACAGCAAGAGCTGTTCAGAGTTGGTGACCCACAGCTACAAGAGCAGCTTCTTTGTAGACGGGAATGCAGCGGTCTCCACCGCCCGGGCAGGGAACGTCATCGGAGGTGGGGATTTTGCCAACGACCGGATCATCCCGGATTGCGTCCGAGCTGTGACGGCGGGAAGCCCTATCATTGTCCGCAATCCCTTTTCCACCCGCCCCTATCAGCATGTCTTGGAGCCTTTATTCGCCTATTTGATGATTGCCCAGAGGCAATATAAAAACACAGCCTTGGCTGGGTGGTACAACGTGGGCCCCGACGAGTGCGATTGCGTGACCACGGGCGAACTAACGGATCTGTTTTGCAAGACGTGGGGGCTCGGCTCAGCCTGGGAAAATCGGGCAGAAGCCGGTGCACCCCATGAGGCTAATTTCCTCAAGCTGGACTGCTCTAAGCTGAAATCCGTTTTCGGCTGGCGGCCACGGTGGCACATCGGGGATGCTGTCAAAAAAACGGTGGAGTGGACAAAGGTCTGGACTGCCGGCGGGGACATCCCGGCGGAAATGGATCGGGAGATTAGAGAGTACATGGAGGATGCGCAATGAGGACTGTTATCATTTCCGGAGCCAACGGCTTCGTAGGCGGCGCTCTGGTGAGGGAGCTGCTCAAATACGACTATAAGATATATGCCCTTGATCGTGAGGGCTGCTGTGGCAATTTGCCAGAGGACCCCCGGGTAACCTTTGTGCCCTGCGACCTGACAGAGATGGCCAGCCTCAAAGACAAACTGCCGGCAGAGGAATACGATATTTTCTTTCACTTTGCTTGGGTGGGTAGCGCCGGACCAGACCGAGCGAATACTGCTCTCCAGCTACAAGACGCCCAATGGACAGTTGACTCCCTTCGTGTGGCCAAGGAGTTGGGTTGCAAGCGATTCCTTTGCGCGGGGAGCATCATGGAGCACGAAACCATGGCAGCAGCCTACACCCAGGGGAACAAACCAGGCTTGGGCTATATCTACGGTGGTGGAAAGCTCATCGCCCATGTGATGTGCATGTCGGTGGCGGTGCAGATCGGCATAGATTTGATCTGGCCTGAAATTACGAATGCCTACGGCGTTGGTGAGCGCAGCCCCCGGCTTGTAAATACGACTATCCAAAAGTGCATTCGAGGCGAGGCACCTCAGTTCACTGCCGGGACGCAGAATTACGATTTCGTATATGTAGACGACGTTGCGCGGGCTTTCCGCCTCATCGGCGAGAAAGGAAAGCCTTTCCACGAGTACCTGATCGGCAGTTCCAACGCCCGGCCGCTAAAGGAGTTCCTGCTGGAGATGCAGAGTGCTATCGCGCCCGATCTGTCCTTCCAATTCGGAGATATACCCTTTACCGGGATTGACCTGCCGTTAAGCAAATTCGACTGCTCACAAACAGAAAAAGACACCGGCTTCCGCGCGGAGATTAGCTTCGCGGAGGGGTGCAGGAGAACTTATGAATGGTGGAAGGAGCAGAGCAAATGAACACGAAATGGAACTTTAAGGAGGCGGAGATATCCGGCCTCTATGAGATAACCCCCTTCAACGCAGACGACGTGCGGGGCTGCTTCACCAAGGATTATTCCAAGGAAATATTTGAGGCAAATAGCATTCACCACGACTTGGCGGAGGTGTTCTACACCACCAGCTACAAGGGAGTCATCCGCGCCCTGCACTTCCAGCGGGTCATGCAGCAGCCAAAGCTGGTGCGCTGCATCTGGGGCCACGTCTGGGACGTGGTGGTGGATCTGCGAAAGGACAGCCCAACCTTTAAGAAGTGGCTGGCCTTTGACTTGGTGGGCGAGGAGCACAACGAGATCCTCGTCCCCGCCGGCTGCGCCCATGGGTATCTGGTGCTGGAGGATTCCATCGTGAGTTATAAGTGTGGGGAGAAGTTCTATGGCGAATATGACGACGGCATCCTGTGGGATGACCCGGACATCGGGGTCGAGTGGCCGCTGGGACTCGTCGGCGGCCGGGAGAACGTGATTTTGGCGGAGAAGGACAAGAATTTACAGAGCTTTGCGCAGTTTATGGATACATACGGGGGATTTTGAGATGGATTGTCTGGTGGTGGGCTGTGGCCTTTCCGGTGCGGTAATTGCACGGCATATGGCTGAACAGGATAAAAAAGTGACCGTATGGGAGCGCCGGAATCACATCGGCGGGAATATGTACGACTATGTGGACGAACATGGATTCCTGGTTCAGAAATACGGCCCCCACACCTTCCATACAAAGAAGAAGGAACTCTACGACTTCATGTGTCGCTATGAGAGCTGGCGGCCATACAAACTGACTTGCGGGGCCGTGTGGGACGATACCTATACGCCAACGCCTTTCAACTTCACCACCATAGACACTTTCTACCCTCCGGAGAAAGCGGAGCTTCTGAAGCGCAAGCTGACGGCGGCGTTTGCCGGACGTCTCACCGCTACGGTGGTGGAGGTGCTTCAGCACCCGGATCAGGATATCCGGGGCTATGCGGAGTTTCTTTTCAAAAACGACTACGCGCCCTATACGGCGAAACAGTGGGGTGTGGGCCCGTCTGCGATAGACCCCAGCGTTTTGAAACGGGTGCCTCTGCGGTTTTCCTATGACGAAGGCTATTTCGACGACGCCTACGAGGTCATGCCGGAGCATTCCTTTACACAGTTTTTCCAAAACCTGCTGGACCACCCGAATATCCACGTAGAGCTGGGCGTGGAAGCGCTGGAGCACCTTAAACCGAGCGGGGACAGGCTGTACCTGGACGGCGTGCCCGCCGACATTCCGGTGGTCTATACCGGAGCGCTGGACGAACTGTTTGGCTGTGTCTATGGAAGACTACCGTACCGCGGCTTACGGTTTGAGTGGAAGTATGAGGATTGTGACAGTCTGCAGCCCGCGCCGGTGGTGGCATACCCACAAGAGACGGGTTATACCCGTATCACGGAGTACAAAAAGCTGCCAGAGCAGGCGAAACCCGGCAGCAGCTATGCGGTGGAATATCCGTTGCCTTACGAAGAGGGTAAGGCCATGGAGCCCTACTACCCTGTGCTGACGGCGGAAAGCCAAGAGCAGTATGCAGAATATAAAACCATGGCAGACAAAATCACAAATCTAATTTGCTGCGGGCGCTTGGCGGATTTCAAATATTACAACATGGATCAGGCGCTCGAACGGGCCCTGGAATGTGGAAAAGGTATGCGCGCCTATGGCAGAAAGGCAGAATATTGACAATGGATCAAAATATGTCGAATGCAGAACACAGTGAACGAGTCAGTCTTGAGAAGGAACTGGCGCTGTTCAAAGACGGGGTTCAGCCGGACCAGCGGCGGATTCAAATCTACGCCGGGGAGTGCATAACCTTGCGGCAAAAGCTGCGCGAAGCGCAGGCTGCCTTTGCGCAGGCAAAGGAGGAAGCCGACACGCTACGCGCAGAGCTTCAGGCACAGCAGGCGCAGTTTCAAACACAGCTTCAGACACAGCAGACCGAGCTTGCCCGGATTAACGGCGATATGCGCCAGCTGCAGGGGCAGGGCGATATCTACCGTGATGAGCTGCGTCAAAGCAAGGAAAAGGCGGACGGGCTTCTGCACCAGCTGGGCAGATATCAGCTGGCCCATGAGCAGATGGAAGCGGAGATCGGCCGACTGACGCAGGCAAACGCCATGTATGCCGGTTTCGGCCCGGCCGGGTGGACGAGCTATTTGATCCCCATGTGGCGGCAATACTATTACGAGAACTATGCGGAGATCGGACTGAAGACGGAGCTTCTAAAGGCCGGCCTGGACGATGTGAGCCGCGACACCGTCGACCTGCTCTGCAAACGGAACTTTGAATTGCTGCCGCCAAAAAAAGATGTGGATAAATTCCTTTATAAATATAGTGCGTTCTATATGCCATGGGAAGAAAGCGGCATGGCCGGGGAGGGAAAATACAAGCAGGCCTTCCGGGAGCGTTTTGCCATACCGGACGACCCCAACTGTCTTGTTGAAACAACGACGGTAGAATTCCACAACGGATTAAAATTCCTGCCCCCAAAAATCACTAGACGTATAGCTGGTACGCACATTATCGACGGCGGATCCTGCTGGGGCGACAGCATGCTGGCCTTTACCGGGTACGCTCCGGAAAGGATCCATTGTTTTGAGCCAGACGATGGAAATTATCGGCTACTTGAGGAAACAGTAAAGCTGAACAACCTAGCAGATAAGGTGAGCCTAAACAAGATGGGGCTGTTTTCGGAGGAAAAACGGAAAAAACTCTATGCGATAGGATTCTCGACAAGTAGCACTCTCAATGAAGCCGTGCTGGATGAGATGCCGGCCACAAACGAAAGCAGCATCGACCTGACCTCTATCGACATATATACCACACAAAACGGCGGCAAGGTCGGCCTGATCAAGCTGGATGTAGAGGGCGTGGAATATGACGTCATTGAGGGAGCGAAGGAGACCATATGCCGCGACAAGCCCATCCTGCTGATCTCTGTGTATCACACGCCCAGAGATTTCTTTGAAATTAAGCCCCTGATAGAGTCCTGGGGCCTTGGCTATCGGTTCATGGTTCGCAAGACCACCTACGGAGACTTGATTGCTGAGTACATGCTGATTGGCTATACAGAAGAAGAATAGAGAGGGGGGTATGAACGATGCAGCCTGCTTTTGAAGAGAACAACATCCCCATTGTGCTTAGCGTCAGTGACTATTATGCCCCATATGCCTCGGTGGTGGTGCGCTCCATCATGGACTGTGCCAGCCCGGAAAACAACTATGACATCCTGCTCATGACCAAGGATATGAGCCAGCTCAATCGGGAGACTATGCAGAGCATGGTGCGGGATGTGCCCAACGTATCGATCCGCTTTGTGGATATGGCGCCCTATTTGCAAAATCTTGTTTTTGCAACGGAAGCACATTTTACAATAGAATCCTTTTTCCGAATATTTATCCCTTACATTTTTGAGAAATTCGATAAAATTATCTACTGTGACAGCGATTTAGTCTGGCTTCATGATCCAGCCGAGCTATATTCAATTGATCTTTGTAATGACCTAATTGCATCGGTGATTGACCCTATTTATATCTATAATGGGAAATTTTTAGACCCATATTGGGATAGATACAATGAAGATATATTACACATTCCCCACGATACGCCCTATGTCAACACCGGTGTGATGCTCTGGAATAGCGCAGACTTTAGGAAATTGTTTTCTCTGCCCTATGTGCTTCAGTTTACTGTCGATCACCAGACGCTTTTCTGCGATCAAGATGTGTTGAATACATTATGTTGCGGTGCTGTGCACTTCCTTGACCCGAAGTGGAACAATCTCGCGGATTCCACAGGTAGAGGCGAAGGATTGAAGGTCATTTTCAAGGAAATTAAAAACGGTGAAAGCTACATTGAGGCCAGAGAATACCCAGCCGTTTGGCATTGGGCGGACAGGATTAAGCCCTGGAACACCGACATTGTGGACCGCGGCTTTCTATTCTGGGTGTTTGCGCGGAAAAGCCCATTTTATGAAAGTATTTTGTTCCGCAGATCCTATGAGCTTTACGGGGAGCAGATCGGGGCAAAAGGCTATATGGCCCAATGGTATGAAAGGATCTGAGTATGGATATGACGAAGCATCCCCCCCTGCAGCCGGCTTTTGTCCAAAATAACATTGCCATTGCCGTGAGCTGCAGCGAATATTATTCCCTGTACGGCGCGGAGTTTCTGGCATCTCTGGCGGAGCATAGCAGCCCAGACTGGAACTACGATATCCTTATCTTTACCAAGGATATCACGCCCGCAACGCAGACGATACTGCAAAATACCTTGGGTGGCCGCCAAAATATTTCGCTGCGATATCTGGACGTCAACGCCTATCTGAAAAAATATGCATTGAAAACCCATGCGCATTTCGGCATCGAATCTTATTTCCGCCTGCTCTACCCATATGTGCTCGAAAACTACGAAAAAGTGTTGTATTTTGACTGCGATATGGTATTTAAAACCGATATCGTTGATTTATGGCAAATGGATATTGGAAAAGCATTTTTGGGTGCCAGCGTTGATGCGGTAGTCGTGGGTGCGGTCAACGATAAGGAGGACCGCACCTTTGGCGAATACGGATGGTATAACTATTGCGTACAGAAGCTAGGTATGGATGATCCCTACCGCTACTTTAATTCTGGCGTGTTGATCCTAAATCTGGTACGTTTTCGCCAGGAATATGCAGCAGAGTTCGTCCTCCGGGATGCACAGGAAAAGCAGTATTATCTTTTGGATCAGGATGCGCTGAATGCCTTGACCTGCAAGGACAACGTGCTCATAGATATCGCTTGGAACATGACCACCGATGTGGGCGGGTATAAGATGCCATATATTCGCAAGGCTCCACATTATATACAGGATGCATATACTGCAGCCAGAGAACATCCCCACACGGTCCACTTTGCAGATTCCAGGAAGCCGTGGAAGAATCCCAACGAGGACCTTGGCTATGAATTCTGGGTTGTAGCACGTAAACTACCTATTTATTCCCGTATCCTATGCCGAATGTTCACGGAACAGATGCAACGGGTCACCGCGGCTTCTGCCATTCTTGGTTCTGTACGTATGCCTTGGGGCATTGCCGGAGAATGGAAATGGAAGTTGCGGCAGTGGAAGGCCAAAATCAAGGCGAAGCTCACGCATTTGCGGGGGAGCCTGCGCTCAAAGGAGAGTGTCCAATGAGTTTTGTACATACACCGATCAGTGTACCGATAAGGTGGGAACTGGAAACTGTTTCGGCGGAGGAGGACATCCTGCCTGCCTTTGCGGGCAGCACGGAGGCCATCGTTTTTTCTTCCAGTGATCATTACGCGCCTTTCTGCGCGGTCACGCTGCAGTCGCTTTTGGAGCAAAGCGAGAAGGAGCGGCAATATGATATTTTTATTCTCACCACCGGCGTCAGCCGCGACCAGCGCGAGATGCTGGGCAGTATGGTTGCCCCCTATGACAACGTCTCCCTGCGGCTGGTGGATATGAGCCAACTGGCATCCCGCTATGAGTTTTTTGCCCATCCGCACATCACGAAGGAAACCTGTTTCTGCCTGATGGCGCCGTGGATATTTTCAAACTATACAAAGGTCATTTTTGCCGACAGCGATATGATCTTCCGCGCTGATCCCACGCAGCTTTTGGCGCTGGATCTGACAGGCGTCTACGTTGCCGCGACGCCAGACATCGTAATGTCAGCTTTTTTGAATGGCTATAGTGAAGAATATATGGAATACATACCAAAAATGGTGGGGATCGAAGGGAAAGATGAATATTTCAATGCAGGCTTTATGGTCTATAACTGCGCATTGATCAGAAAAAAGTTTACATTGGAACAGCTATGCAGGGACGCGAGTGAGAAAAAATACTACCTAGTCGATCAGGATGTTTTGAATCGCTTTTTTAAGGGTAAGGTATATTACCTTGGCCTAGAATGGAATATGCCGCCAGATTCGTATGTGGCGGGCGGGGGCAAACCGGGTGATTTGAGAAAAAAGGAATACATACAAAGCGCCCCAGAGCCACTGCTGTCCGCATATAAAAAAGCACACAGTGCCCCCAAGGTCATTCACTATACCGACACTGGCAAGCCCTGGCTTTTTCCAGACGATGACCTGGCCGATGCCTTTTGGACCACCGCGCAGCGCACGCCCTTTTATGAGGTGGTCTTGTTCCACTATATGCGCGTGCATGCCGAAAGGCGCGCCGCGGACCTGCAGCCCATGCAACCGCAGATCGAGTACTATCCCCAGGGCCATCTTGTAAAGCGAACCATAAAGCGCGTGGCACTGGTGTTTTTCCCGCGTGGCACAAGACGCCATGCGTTTGTGAGAAAAATCTACCGCTTTTTGCGCGGGAAAAAGGAGTGACAAGGGTTGCAGCTTATTAAGTCCATGAAAGAGTCGATGCTACCCTTGCTGGCGACGCTGCTGGTTTCAGTGTTTCCGGCCGTATTCCTCTATTGCCAGAACGCGGACGAGGCGGATTTTTCCGAGATCGTTCCGGCACTGCTGGTTTGTGCCGGAGTCGGGCTACTTCTGCTTGCGTTGGCAACGGTGGTTACCAGATCTCCAGTTAAAGCGGCCATCATTACTGCGTTACTGATGATGCTGACAGAAAACTTCACCTTTATTGAAAACGCGATAAAGACGCTGCTGCCAAGTCTGCATTATTGGCATACTGTGCCCATCGTGCTTGTGGTGGCTCTGCACATCGCGTGGGCCGTTCACCGGTTTATAAAGAAGAAATGGGCCGACGACATCGTCTTTGCCCTGTGCGTGGGCTTCGGCGCACTGATCGTGGTCAACACGGTGATGGCGGCACCGAAGATCGCCACGCGCCTTTCCTTTCAACGGCAAGAGCAGATGATACAGCAACAGAATCAGACGGAGCCGGGCGAACTGCTCACCGATCTGCCCAATATCTATATGTTTATCTTTGATGAATACGCAAACTTCCCGCAATTGGAAGAGTATTACGACTATGACAACAAGCCTCTGAAAGAATTTTTGGAAAAGAACAGTTTTTCGGTCGACTATACCGGCCACAACGAAAGTATATTATCTGCTACGATTCAAACCAACTTAGTCAGTCTGAACTATTTGGTGACAAATAGTACCCCTCCGGCGGAAAGAGATGTCCTGCGTAAAAATGGCAAGCTCTTTGATGTGATGCGGGAGCAGGGGTATAAGGTCGATATCTTAGAGAGCGAAGGCTTTTATGGCGGTCATATGCCTAACGGAGAAACAGGGAAAGGCGGCGCAGCAACCATAAACGGTGATAGCCTGCGGGATCTGCTAGTAAAACAGTGTATTTTCTATCCATTTCTTAATGAAGGAACTCATGCGGATGCTGTTGGCAGCAGGATCACGCTAATCGCTGACTATCTCAGCGACCCAGTCAATCTGCCCGCGGGCGGCACCTTTACCCTTTCTTATTTCTGCTTCCCTCACCAGTCATTTCAGGTGGATGAGAACGGGGATACTGTCCCCATTGACCATTGGGAGGACTGGGAGGACCAGCGTTATTATCGGGGGCAGTACATATTTGCCACCAAGCAGATGCTGCGAATGGCAGAGAACATCGTTGAGAACGATCCGGAGGCTATCATTTGGCTCTTGTCGGATCACAGTGCCCGCTCTGGCCTGGGTACGAGCGCGCCCCAATTGTTTCCGCTGGAGGTCATGAACAACGCGTTCAACGCGGTGCGTATCCCGGGTGATGAAACACTGGATATCGAGGGGCTGTCTCTGGTCAATACCGCCCGGACGATATGTAACCACCTGTTCGGAACGGAGTTTGATATGCTGGAGGTTCCTCCCGACGACATAAGTGGCTACTACTGGGGAGGGGGCATGCTGGATGAAAACTAAGAAGAACGTCCTGTGGGTTCTATACGGCCTTTTCATGCTCGCCTTTGCCCTGTGGCTGGCTTTTTCGACCTCGTGGATTGCAACTGCCAGTAGCAAGACTGCCTTGAAAGAGACCACGTTGGAAAGCTATCCGCTTAAATCATATGGTGGCTTTTCTATACAGACTTTGGCTGTCACAGACCCCGCAATAGAAAGGTTCACAGCAATCGGGACTTATTTCCCACAAAATCCTGATTTCCAGGCGGAGGGGCGGATGGCGCTCGTGCTTGTAGGGGAGCGGGGCAGTTATGAACTTTCGCTGGAGATAGACCGTTCAGAAGCAACAGCAACAGTGGTCGATAACGCGATCTTTAGCGCGGATGTGTCATTGCTTCCACTCAAAAACGGCATATACAGCATTTACTTTTGCTGGTGGGACACAGATGATTTCTATGGCTTGACGGATACCAACTATCAGCTTAGAAAAACCTCTTCTGGCATAGAGATATTCTTCTATCCGGGTCAGCAGATTGAAACGTTGGTGAAGCCTACCGATGAGACAACATTTATCGGCGGGATAGATTACGCGAGATCCGACGGTACTCTGCTCCAGATCATGGGCTGGGGTGTACCCATAATGGGACAAACCTGTGACGATCAGGTCACGTGGGTGGAATTAACCGACAGTGCAGGCAAGTGTGCGCAATATACGGCTAGGGAGGAACTGCGCGGTGATGTAGGCGCTTACCTTGGAAATGATATTTACAATGAAAGCGGGTTTTTTACCACGATTCCTATGAGCGATTTGGCGGACGGAGAGTATACCCTACGAGCAATCATACAGAATGGTGAGGTCATTAGGGCATCGATCCCCTATGTGCTGACCAAAACAGGGGAAACTGTGACATTCGCGGTCAAGTAATACAGGCAAAATAGTTTTACATAGATAGTGAGGAAGGGAACAGCGCCATATGCAAAAGCTGGGAGAATTGTTTGGGATCATATTGAATCCTTGCTACAACATAACAGGCAGTTATGTTGTAGCAATCGCACTGTTCACACTCCTGACCAAGGTGATCTTGTTCCCGGTGTCTTTGTGGACGCAACGCAACAGCATCAAGATGGTGGAACTTACCCCAGAGCTGAACACCCTAAAGATCAAGTACTACGGCGACAGGGACACCATCGCAGAGGAGACCCAGACGCTGTACAAGCGGGCGGGCTACCATCCCCTGGCCAGCACCATTCCCCTGTTTATCCAGCTGGCCCTGCTCATCGGGGTCATCGGCGCGGTACGGGAACTTCTGGCGGGGACGGACAGCCAGCTGTCCGTGTATCCCTCCCAGGCGGGAGGGATAACCCTCCTGGTCCCTCTGGCTGCGGGATTGGCGGCGCTGGCATTGGGGTTAGCGCAGAATCACCTTAACCCCCTCCAGCGGGAGCAGCCGCCTGCAAGCCAGTGGATGACCAACGGCTTGTCCATCGCCATCTCTCTGGCTCTGGGCGCTTTCGTCCCTGTGGGTGTCGGCCTGTACTGGATTTTCAGCAACCTGTTCACCATTCTCCAGCAGTTGGTCCTTAACGCTGTTATGCCGGCAAAACGATATGTGGACTACGAGGCACTGAAAAGGAGCAAGGCGGAGCTGGCTTCCATCGAGGATCTGTCCGCTGGAGTCTCCAAAGAGGACAAGCGGCGGGAAAAGGCGGACTACAAGCGATTCTTCTCAGTGGCCAACAAGCACTTGGTATTCTATTCAGAAAAAAGCGGTTTCTATAAGTATTTTCAAGACGTGATTGAGTACCTGTTGGCTCATTCCAATGTCATCATCCACTATGTCACCAGCGACCCAAAGGACCAAATTTTTGAGATTGCAGAAGCAAAGCCCCGTATTCGGCCCTATTACATCGGTGAGAAGCGGCTCATCACTCTAATGATGAAGATGGACGCGGACATGGTGGTTATGACCATGCCCGATTTGGAGAACTTCCACATCAAGCGTAGCTATGTCCGCAAAGATGTGGAGTATGTGTATATGTTCCACGCCATGGTCAGCACCCATATGATCTATCGCAAAGGTTCCTTTGACCATTTTGATACGATTTTCTGCGTAGGTCCGCACCATAAGCGGGAAATTCGAGAAACCGAGAAGCTGTATAACTTGCCGCCCAAAAAATTAGTAGAGTTTGGCTATCCGTTGCTTGATTATCTGCTGAAAGAGCATGGCGTTCTGGAAAAGACAGATGGCAAGCCCCAAATCCTGATTGCTCCCTCCCATCACGAGGGGAACATTATGGACTCTTGCTTAGACGAGATTCTGCATAACGTGCAGGGAAAGGGCTGGCGGGTGGTCGTGCGCCCCCATCCCCAGTATGTGCGCCGCAATCCCGGCAAGATTAGCGCCTTGCAGACACAGTACGCTCAGACTGAGGACGTGATCCTGGAAACGGACTTCGCAGACAGCAAAAGCCTGTACGCATCAGATGTGATGATTACAGACTGGTCCGGAGTAGCTATGGAATACTCCTTTGTGACCCATAAACCGTGTATCTTCATTAACACCCCCATGAAGGTGCTTAATCCGGAGTACATCAAGTATGAGTCTGTGCCGATGCAGATTGAGATTCGTGACAAGATCGGGGTTTCGCTGGAACCTGATGCTGTGTCAGGAATTGGTGCTGTGATAGAGGATATTCTAAGCGGGCACCTCCTACCGGAGAATCAGGTGGCAGAAATTGCAGGGCAGTATGTCTACAATATCGGCTCTAGCGGACAGGTCGGCGGGCGCTACATTCTAGAGACGCTTAGAAAACTTCAGAGCAAAGTGAAAAGCGAGGGAGAACAATGAACTTCGGCACAAAAGCTGAAACGCTAAAAGCCCTTAGTGGGAAACTTTCCCAAGGCTTGGTGCTGCCCCTCGCGGTCTTTACGGCCAGAGAGTGGGAGGCAAACACGGAGCGGGTCTATAACGCTGTACTGGCAGAGCCGTGGAGCAGGAACGGAGAGTGGATTGTGCGCTCCAGCGCTATTCATGAGGATTTACAGAATGAGTCCATGGCTGGAAAGTTTGAATCGGTGCTCCATGTGAGCGGTCGGGATGGCTTTTTTAGGGCAGTGGAGACCGTTCTGGCCTCCTATGGGGAGGATCAAGATCCTGACAACCAGTTTTTCGTGCAGCCCATGCTGACAGATGTGCTGATGAGCGGCGTGGTCTTTACCATGGACCCCAACACGGGAGGAAACTACTACGTCGTCAACTACGACGACAGTACTGGCTCCACATCCTCAGTAACTGGCGGCGATGGAACAGGACTCAGGACCTTTTTCCTCTTTAAGGGCTATGACGGGCCCACTGCCCAAGCGCGGCTGGATCGCATAATCGCTGCGGCGCGGGAGATTGAGGGACTGTTTGGGACAAATGCGCTGGATATTGAGTTCGCGCTGAACGGTGATGGACTGTACATATTACAAGTGCGTCCGTTGGTGATGGTACACCAAGCAAAGAATCTGGTGCGCCAAAAAGAAATTTTAGATCGGATTCACAGCTATCTTGAGAGGGCTGAGGGTTCAAAACCCCATCTGTATGGACATAAGGCTCTATACGGGGTCATGACAGACTGGAATCCGGCCGAGATGATTGGAATCCGGCCTAAACCGCTTGCGCTATCCCTATACAAGAATTTGATTACTGACGGGACATGGGCTTATCAGCGTGCGGATTACGGCTACAAGGATCTGCGCGGCTTCCCGCTAATTATCGACTACGGCGGATTACCATACATTGATATTCGGGTCAGTTTCAACTCCTTCATCCCCCAGACGATTGGCGACGAGCTGGCGGAGAAACTGGTGGACTATTATCTGGACCGGCTGTTGGAAAACCCGGAAAAGCACGACAAGGTGGAGTTTGACATTATCTTCTCTTGCCACACCTTTGATTTGCCCGACAGGATTAAAGTGTTGGAGGATTATGGCTTCACCGAAGCGGAGTGCCGGGAAATTGTAGAGCATCTGAACCGACTGACCGAACGTATCATCAATACCAAGGACGGGCTTTGGATTGTCGATTCCAAAAAAATCGACATCTTGAAGGAGCGGCAGGAGCTGTTGATCCAGAGCGATTTTAGCAAGATTTATAAAATCTACTGGCTGCTGGAGGACTGTCGGCGGTATGGGACGCTACCCTTTGCTGGTTTGGCGAGGGCTGGGTTTATTGCAGTTCAGATTTTGCGCTCTTTCGTTGCTACCGGTATTTTCACAAGCGAAGAATATGATGGCTATCTTGCAGGACTGAACACGGTGGGCTCCAACATCAGCACGGACTTCCGGGAGCTAAACAAACGGTCGTTCCTAAAAAAGTACGGCCATCTCCGCCCGGGGACTTATGACATCTGCTCGCCACGGTATGATGAAGCGCCGGATCGTTACTTTAATTGGGACTCCGCAAATGAGGATAAGCCAGAGGAGAAAACCTTTCGTATCTCCATCGAGCAGATGCAGAAAATCCGGGAGTATTTGTCCAGGTTTGGTATGTCCGACGATGTGCTTGCCCTGTTTGAGTTCCTAAAAGGTGCTATCGAGGGCAGAGAATACTCTAAGTTTGTCTTTACTAAGAGCCTGTCCCATGTTCTCAAGTTGCTGGAGGAACTGGGTGCGGAGTTCGGCATCTCCCGCGAGGATATGGCCTACGTGGACATCGAGGCTATCAAATCTCTGTATATGTCAGAGCGAGATGTGGAGGAAACTCTGCGGCGCTCTATTGAGGCAGGAAAAAGGCGCTATGAGGACACACTGGGCATTGTCATGCCGCCAGTCATATGTAGTAGTCAGGATTGTTACAGTTTCCATCAAGGGGACTCTAGTCCCAACTACATTACGCTAGGTATTGCGGCCGGACCGGTCAAAACTGTGGATGACGATGAACTGGACGGCGCGATCCTGATGATTCCCAGCGCGGACCCAGGGTATGACTGGATCTTTTCCAGAAAGATCGCCGGTTTTGTGACCAAGTACGGCGGGGCGAATTCCCATATGGCAATCCGCTCTGGGGAATTGTCTATCCCGGCCATTGTAGGCGCAGGCGAAGCGTTGTATAACAGGCTTTCCGCCGCCAAAGTGGTGGAAATCAACTGCGCGCTGAGAAAGGTGGAGATCATCAAATGAGTGCGATTTTAATCAGCCAGCGGGTAGAGATCATCAAAAGCTATGGAGAGCGTCGAGATTGTTTGGATCAGAGCTGGTGTGATTTTCTTCATGCCTGTGGTTTTCTCCCTATTCCGATAATGAACAAAGAAACGAATATAGAGGTATTGGCCGATTTGACAAGGCCGGCAGGTATTCTTTTGACAGGGGGCAATGACCTTGCTACTTACGGTGGTGACGCCCCAGAAAGAGATAGGACAGAACGACATCTGATTGATTTTGGTATCGCTCAAAACATTCCGATTATGGGCGTGTGCCGGGGGTTTCAGCTACTAACTGACTATTTCGGCGGGAAGCTGGAGCGAGCGCAGGATCATGTAGCCCGCCGTCATCTGATTCGCGGATCATTTGTACGGGAGGTCAATAGCTATCATAATTTGGCTGCCAAAATAATCCCGGAAAACTTTGAGGTGCTGGCCAAGACTGATGATAACGTGGTCGAGGCAATAAAATGCAAGGACCACAAAATCATGGCAGTCATGTGGCATCCAGAGCGCGAAACGCCCTATAAGCAGGAAGATATTGATTTATTTACACAATTTTTTGGATGATCGGAGGACGAGAAGATGCAGGCAATTATACTGGCAGCCGGAAGGGGGACCAGGCTTAAGAAGTACACAGAAAACCTCCCAAAGGGGATGCTGGAGTTCGGTGGAAAGACCATCATTGAGCGACAAATCGAGTTATACCGACGGTGCGGCATAGAAAAAATCATTGTGGTAACGGGTTTTGCGGCAGATAAAATTCAATATCCCGATGTGACTTATTACCACAATGCTGACTATGCGGAAACAAACATGGTTGAATCCTTCCTGACTGCACGGGAGACCTTCTCGGAGGATGTGATTCTCAGTTATTCGGACATTTTGTTCTCTGAAGATATGCTCAGAACAATGATGGATGAGCAGGCAGCTTTTGCTGTGGCGGTGGATAAAAACTGGAAGTTCTACTGGCAAAAGCGTTATGGCCGGGTGGATTTTGATACGGAAAGCCTGGAAATTGACGAGCAGGGAAATATCCGCTCTTTGGGGCTTGAAAACCCGCCATTAAATGATATTGATGCACGGTATGTGGGGCTGTTAAAGTTTTCGACCGTCGGGTTGACGAAAATCCTTAAAATTTGGGATCGCGATTATGAGGCATATCAGGACAAAGGCTGGAAACAATCAGGAAAAAAGATCCGCCAGGCATATATGACTGATCTTTTGCAAGCGGTCATTGAGGACGGGGCCGATGTAAAGGCGGTGGAATTTCAAAATGGCTGGATTGAATTTGACACTAACGAGGATTATGAAAACGCTTGCGAGTGGGTAAAAGACGGCTCTATACAGGATCTATTGCTGTTGTAAGTAGACAGGAAAATATGATATTTGAAAGGATATGGTAGAAATGAAAAAGATTCTAACAAAGGCACTAATGAGTGTTGTTACAGCCTGCTATTGGTGCTTTATGTTCATAAGCTTATCCGTCGCTCTGTCCAACAACGCTATGGCATACATTGATCCATCTGTAATGACTTATGCTATCCAAGTCGGGGCCGGCGTATTGGTAGCCATCGGTGCGGTCGTAGGTGTCCGTTGGCGCAGGGCCAAACGGAAAGTGCAGGAGAAACTTGGCATTGATGAAAATGCCAAGAAGGAAGTTGAAGCTGATATAGTGGAGTTCTCCGAGGAGGATCAGAAATAATATGGCGTAGCCATTTCTTGTAAAAGCTATGCTGATAAAAACGCGAGTCTCAATCTAACCAGAGGGAGGGTGGCATATGAGTATCACGTTGTATGAACACAATGAGAATGCCTACCGCGCTGCCCTCTCCATGCTCCGCTTCACCGGCAAGGCCGCTGTCATTCACCCCACGGGAACAGGCAAGTCCTTTATCGGCTTCAAGTTCTGTGAGGACTTCCCGGAGAAGAACATCTGCTGGCTCTCCCCTTCCGAGTACATATTCCGGACCCAGCTGGACAACCTTGCCGCTGACAGCGGGACGGTGCCGGAGAATATAACCTTTCACACCTACGCTAGGCTTATGACGATGGAAAAGGTTGAGATCGCGGCCATCCGGCCCGACCTTATCATCCTGGATGAGTTCCACCGCTGCGGCGCAGAGCAGTGGGGTGTGGGTGTCCAGACACTTTTGGGCATCTATCCCAATGTTCCAGTGCTGGGCCTCTCTGCTACCAACATCCGCTTCCTAGACAACCAGCGGGATATGGCGGAAGAATTGTTCAACGGCCACATCGCATCGGAGATGACGTTGGGCGAGGCTATTGCGCGGAATATCCTAAAGCCGCCTAAGTATGTGCTCTCGTTTTACTCGTTCCAGAAGGATCTGGAGCGATACGACACGCGTGTGGCGCGGTTGCGTGACCCTGTGCGTCGCGACAGGGCGATGGACCTTATGAAGTCACTACGGCGGAATCTTGAAGACGCGGATGGCTTGGACGTGGTATTTACCCGCCATATGTCGGACAGGCACGGCAGGTACATCGTGTTCTGCTCCAGCGCCGCGCACATGGATCGCATGATCGCGCGGGTCCCAGAGTGGTTTTCCCTGCTGGATACTGACCCGCACATCTACCGCGCCTACTCCCCGGACCCCGCAACCCGGGCCGCCTTTGAGGCGTTCCGTGAAGACGGCAGCGACCATTTGAAACTACTGTTCACCATCGACATGCTCAACGAGGGCATCCATGTGACGGACGTGGACGGAGTGATTTTGTTCCGCCCCACCGTGTCCCCTATCATCTACAAGCAGCAGATCGGGCGGGCGCTGTCCGCCGGGAGCGAGAAAACGCCGGTCATCTTCGATGTGGTCAACAATATCGAGAATCTTACCAGCATAGGAGCGTTAGAACGGGACTTTGAGGATGCCTTACTGCGTGTTGGCTGTACCGAGGTGGAAAGGCAGGAGCTTCGGCAGAGATTCCAGGTTATAGACGAGGTGCGGGACTGCCGGCAGCTCTTTGAGCAACTTAATGATGTCCTCTCCATATCATGGGAGGATATGTACCAATACGCAAAATCATATTACGAGGCATATGGCGACCTGAGAGTACCCTCTGCCTATAAGACTGCGGACGGGTACTCTCTAGGTACATGGATTCGGACGCAGCGAGCAATCCGGAAAGGGACGCAGCACGGCACTCTCAGCGGAGAACAGATTGCAAAGCTGGACGCCATCGGTATGGTCTGGACAATCCGGAGGAAAGAGGACCGCTGGGAGGAGTATTATGCAGCTGCAAAGAAATACGCCGCGGAGCATGGGAACTTGGAGGTCCGCGCACGATATGTGACACCGGACAGGCTGCCTCTAGGGTCTTGGATCAAGACGATGCGTAAGCTCTATAAGGCTGGGCGGCTTGCCCCCTCCCGCGCCGAGCGTTTAGACGCCATCGGTATGGTTTGGACCGTTGAGAAGGTCGGTTGGGAACAGTGGTATCAGGCGGCAGCGGCTTACCAGCAGGAACATGGCGATCTGGACATCCCATCTGCCTATGTGACCCCGGACGGCCTCAAACTGGGTAGCTGGCTGGTGGGAAAACGTCAGGAGTATAAAGAGGGCGTGATGAAAGCAGAGCGTATTTTGCAGCTGGAGGCCCTCGGCATCTCATGGGATCAGAGCCGCGACCAGTGGGACAAGTTCTTCCAAGCCGCACGAGCATACTACTTGGAGCATGGGAACATTTGGATTCCTTTCAAATATGTGAACTCGGAGGGAGTACGCCTCGGCCATTGGATAGCCCGGTGTCGCAAAGAGTATGCAAAGGGTACTCTAAGTGAGAGGGAGATCACGCAGCTGGAATCCATCGGCATGGTCTGGAATCCCTTGTCAGAGCAATGGGAGCGGAACTATCAGGCCGCTCTAGCCTACTATCGGGCCCACGGGGATTTGAAAGTCCCCGAAAAATATGTGGATGCCAACGGCGTCGGACTGGACTGCTGGATTAGACATATCCGCAAATTGTATCGGAGCGGCGGGCTGGACCGCGAGCAGATCAGCAGGTTGGAGCGCATCGGTATGGTCTGGGAACCCCGGGAAGAACAGTGGGAAAGGAATTATCGGTCCGCACTGGCCTACTACCAGACCCACGGAGACCTAAAAGTACCCGGTGAGTATGTAGATGCCGATGGGCTGCACCTGGGATGGTGGATTCGGCATGTTCGCACAGCATATCGGAATGGGACACTGAGCCAGGAGCGGATTGGCAGGCTGGATCGCATCGGCATGATATGGACCATTCCTTACACTCACAAGGCCGCACTCAAAAAAGAAGCAGAATATGAAACTGCTGGTTAGCGTACAGGATGATGTGATATAGAGAGGGCCGGCCCTCTCTATCCGCTGATACAAAGTATCAGCGGATAAGGATCTTTGAAAGCAGGTATTAGATGCGGCCTCGCTGCGTCTTTGCCATAAAATGAAACGGCTGCCTGGAAAACGGGACGTCCGTACTGTGGTACGGTGCGCACCTTATCACAGCCGCCATGAAAGGTGGTGAAGCGGCATGGGAAAGCGGTGCATGATAAAGTGGACGGATGCGTACGCTCGCCCAA
>CANRLX010000028.1 GCA_947631615.1 uncultured Acetatifactor sp. | reverse complement strand
CAAGAACGACAAAAGCGCCACATTACACGGCGCTAATGTTTTTGATAATTTAAGACATTTTCAAAAATGCTTGACAGTATTTTTTCTTGTCAGGCAGGTATTTTTATGCCGCATACCGTAAAAGGTACTGTCTTTTCTGTTTCCGATTGATATTTCCTATTGATATTTCCTATAAAACAATAAACGGGACGCCGTCAATAAGCGCGTCCCGTCATGCTTCCCAGCCACTCAAACACTTTTCTTTTGAAAGAGCACGCGCCTCACGACGCCCTTGGGATCGCTGACTAGCAGGATCACCAGCCAGATCACCAGTCCCAGCGCCACGACGGACAGCCCGAGATAGAGGTCGTTTAACATATCCTGGGGCGCGGGCGAAAAGTATGCCGCCTGGATCTCTGCATACTCGAAAACGGCGTCCACAAGCCACATGAGGGAAGCTCCCCAGTACATCAGGCAGAGAACGCCAAGCCGCAGGCTTTCCCTCTGGTCATTTTGATACCAGACAAGGGTGCTGATGACGGCGGCAAAAACAGACGTCAAAAGCGTCATTCTCTCACATCCTTTCGCCCGGTGCGGCCGCACCTTTTAAGGCGCGCTTTTCAATCACAGAGGCCGCCGCAATCATTCCCGCCCAGACGACAGTGACCAGAGCCGCCATTCCCACGCCGGCGGTCGCCATCTCATGCACCATCTGCGCCGCGTCCGCGGGGTTGGAAACCGCTGTCAAAAACGGGAACCACGGCACGACCTCGCCGTGCCACACATGTTCAAACGCAAGCAGCGCCGAACCTCCCCACAACAGATTGTTCAGCCATTTCAGCTTCCTGGAAAAGGAGATCTTCTCCACGGTTTCCAGGTGCGCGCCGTCAAGGCACACCTGACAGGTCTCAGCTTCCTTCTCTTTGGATTCAAACGCCTTCGCAGCGATCGTGGTGACCACAGCCTCGGCTGCCGGTACAAGAAAACATGCCATTTTTTTGTCCTCCTATAAAAATAAATTGAGTGATGATAAGTAAAATGTGCGCCTTTCCCGTAAAACAAAAAAGGCACACGCTGTCTCCCTTCAGAGAAAACGTACACCTTCCTGGTATACCATAAAAAAACATCGCTTCCTTCCGACACTTCTGTGCCTTCAAATTGGCTTCCTGCCAACATCAATTTACATTATACCGCAGGAATCGGTTGAACGCAATAGCAAAATACGAAACCTGCACAAACAAGAAACCTATATAAACAAAAACCCTCACAAACAAGAAACCTGCATCAATGACAGCTCTCCGACCTCTTGATCTCCTCTATGGCATTTTGGATCAGGGCGGCAGTGGAAAAATCAGAAATTCCCACAATGATATTATCGCAGTGGTTAAAGGGGATCAAGATCCGTTTCGCACGGCTCTGTGCCACGGCAAGCGCCATTTTCGGCGTCACCTCGCCAAGCAGCGAATCCGCGATCACGATGCCCACCGGCCCCACAATGATATCCGCCTTGCGGCAGCCCACCGCCACGGCATTCTCTCCGGTGGCCGCGGAATGTGCCCCCGCCTTCAGCATAGCCGTGGTCGCCGCGCTGTTCGTGCCGACCGCCAGAATGTCGGCGGAAGGTATACTCTGGCGGATTGCTGACACCAGTTGCCTTCCAATGCCGCCGCCCTGCGCATCGATCACCAAAATTGTCATAGCCGTTCTCTCCTCTTCTCCTACGGTATTTCGTTTCCACCGTGAAAACGCTTCTGTTCCATTATACCTGTCGGGCCGTCAAATGACAAGCATCCTCGTCTACAATTTCTCACTGAAGATGCTCTTGTAGCCCTCCCCGTAAATTTCCGTTGCGCTGGAGACGATCAGAAAGGCGCTCGGGTCCTCCTCGCGCACGATCTCCTCCGCCTTGGGGGAGAGCTGCTTTTTCAGCACACAAAAAATGACCTTCTTTTTCTTTCCGCTGTAAGCCCCTTCCCCCTGGATGTAGGTCACGCCGATCTCCAGCTCCTCCAAAAGCCGCTCTGCGATCGCCTCCGAACGGTCCGTGATAATGTAGATCAGCTTCGCCCCGTCCCGACCATAGAGCACCAGATCCAACACGTGAGAGGTGACGTACACCACCAGTCCCGCGTACAGCGCCCGATCCATATTTTGAAACACGATCGCCGACAGGCTGACCACGATGACATCCAAGAGCAGAAACAAGGATCCCGTCTTTAAATGGGGGACTTTCAGACGTATCACCTTGACAATAATGTCCATTCCTCCGGTAGTCGCTCCCGCCTTAAAGGTCCAGCCGAGCGCCAGCGCGATCAGCACACTGCCCGCCAGCGCCGCCAGAAGCGGATCCTCCGTCACGGCTCCACAGGGCGACAGCAGATTGGTAAAAAAGGAGGTAGTCACCGTACAGTAAATGGTAGACACAATAAACCGCACTCCGAACTTCCAGGTTCCCAGGAGGAGAATGGGAATGTTCAAAAGCAGGATCCAGGTCCCCGTGGGCAGCCCTACCGTCCGGTTCAATATAATGGAGATACCTGTGACGCCGCCGGGCGCAAGCGCGTTCGGATCCAAAAAGAGGCTGATCGCCGCCGCGTAGAGAAACGCCGCCACGGTGATCACCAGATAATCACGAATCATCCCTCCCCGCTTCCTCTTATACAGCCGTTTGATCTTTGCAGCCCCGCGCTCCTCCATGATTCCTCCTTACAAAAGACACAAAAATAACGATCCAAAGGAACCTCCGAATCGTTATCCTAGTGTTTCCATAAATCAGGAATCTATGCGGCAGACAAAAAGCGGTCCGGCGCTCTAAACGTATACCTTCACCAGCAAAAGCCTCCCCTCCCGAACCGACACCCTGGCCGTCTTCCCGGGAAGCACCTCGTTGCTGATGCCGTACTGATACTCACAGGTAATCTCCGCATCCTGAAGCGGAAATTTCGCATTTTCAATCCGGACACCTCTGGCCTTTTCGGAAAGGCTCAGCGTGGAAAAATAAGCGAAGGCATCCGAAACCAGAGCCGTTCTTTGAGACACGATCTCCATCTCGGAATAATCGTCCACAAGAATCCCCTTGCAGCCCAAGGAATCCAACAACAGGAGCAAGGACACATTGCAGAGCGTATGATCCAGTCTCTCCCCTGCCGCTCCCAGGAGAAGGAAGTCCCGAAATCCACGCTTTACGGCTTCCTTCACGGCAAATACGGTATCGGTATCGTCTTTTTCGCGAGGAAGCGCTATCAGTTCCGCTTCCGCCTCTGCCTCCGCCTCAGCCCTCGGATAAGAGTCGAAATCTCCGACGATCAGATGCGGCCGGACGCCAAGCGCCCTCTGATGGCGCAATCCGCTGTCACAGAACAAATAAAAATCGTCCTCCTGCAGGTATGATCGTATTTTCTCATAGTCTCGTATTCCGGCGCCGCCGATAACAACGCATCTTCCCATTTTCTGCCCTCCTGTCTCTCACTTGGAGTTGATGACTTTCTTGCCCTTCATAACGGCATAAAGAGAGGTAAGGCGCTGCTGTCCGTCAATAATCACTTCCTTGGGAGAGTCATAGCTATGCGAATCGACGCCGATGGTTTTCTTTTTGTCCAGCGCAGGACATTCCCACAGCATAAGATATCCTATCGGATATCCACGCATCATGGAATCAAAGAGATCTCTGACCTTGGAGTCTTTCCAGATAAACGGGCGCTGCAATTCCGGTAATCCGAGTTCTCCTGTGTCAATTTTCTCAATCAACTGATTGACCGTCAGCGCAGTGTTACTAAATATCTCCTGCATAGCTGTGTCTCCTTCGTTATCGCTTTCTATGATTTCTATCAATTTTTGATTTACCTTTAGCCATTCCTGATTATCCTCATAGGCAGGCAATACGGTTTTCACCCACAAAATACACAACGGCTGGCAGCTGATTCCATCTATATCGATAGAGGTTTGATGTTACTCCATCAAACCTCTTTTAAATATTTGTCCTCACCAGCTTGGGCTTATAGCCATTCTTCTCGAGAGCCTCCATGATTTCCCTCTTGTGCTCCGTTCCGAACGCCTCCAGCGTGATGCGAAGCTCCACCGCCGCATTTCGGTTGATGGAGACAAACTGGTTGTGCTCCAGCTTAATGACATTTCCGTTTGCCTCCGCGATGACAGACGACACTCGTGTCAGTTCTCCCGGCTTGTCGGGCAGAAGCACGGAGACGGTAAAGATTCTGTCGCGCAGGATCAGGCCTTGCTGAACCACGGAGGACATGGTGATCACATCCATGTTGCCGCCGCTCAAAATGGACACGATCTTCTTGCCGGTCACATTCAGATGTTTGAGCGCCGCCACCGTGAGCAGTCCGGAGTTTTCCACCACCATCTTGTGATTCTCCACCATATCCAGAAAGGCCACTACCAGCTCCTCGTCGTCCACGGTGATGATGTCGTCCAGGTTCTTCTGCAAATAGGGAAACAACAGGGTCCCAGGCGTCTTGACCGCGGTGCCGTCCGCAATGGTGTTGACCGAAGGAAGGGTGGTCACCTTGCCGTTTTTCATAGACTCCTGCATACAGTTTGCTCCGGCAGGCTCCACGCCGATCACCTGGATCTTGGGATTCAAAAGCTTCGCGAGGGTGGACACGCCGGTGGCAAGGCCGCCTCCGCCGATGGGCACCAGAATATAGTCCACCAGGGGGAGCTCCTTAATGATCTCCATGGCAATGGTTCCCTGGCCCGTCGCCACCGTCAGATCGTCAAAGGGGTGAATAAAGGTGTAGCCGTGCTCCTCCGCCAGCTCATAAGCTCTGGCGCAGGCCTCGTCGTACACATCACCGGACAGGACCACCTCCGCCCCGTAATTTTTGGTGCGGTTCACCTTGATGAGAGGAGTGGTTGTGGGCATCACGATAACCGCCTTGGCTCCATAGCATTTTGCCGCGTATGCAACGCCCTGAGCATGGTTTCCGGCGGACGCCGTGATCAGTCCCTTCGCCCTCTCCTCCTCGGACAGCGTGCTGATCTTGTAATAGGCGCCTCTCAGCTTGTATGCGCCGGTAAACTGCATGTTCTCCGGCTTTAAGTACACCCGGTTGCCGGTCTGTTCGCTGAAGTAATCACTGTACACCAGCTTGGTCTCCAGAGTGACGCGCTTCACCGTCTCGCTGGCCTCCTCAAACTTGTTAAGTGTCAACATTTCCTCTGCCATCTTCTCATCCTTCCTTCTCTGTGTTCTCTGCCTTCCGCTCGGCTATATCCTGCGGCGTTTCCTGTCTTCGGCTTCCGCTCGGCTGTCTCCCCATGTTTAATTATTTTCCGTTTTCCGGCTCTATCTCAAAAAGCGCGTTCACAAACTCATCGGAGTGAAACTTCTGCAGATCGTCGATCGTCTCGCCCACACCGATATACTTGACCGGCACGTTCAACTCCGACTGGATCGCCACCGCGATGCCGCCCTTTGCCGTGCCGTCCATCTTCGTCAGCACGATCCCTGTCAGGTTCGCCACCTCGCCGAACTCCCGCGCCTGGACCAGCGCGTTCTGTCCGGTGGTGCCGTCCAGCACGATCAGGTTCTCCCTGTGAGCGTCGGGAAACTCCCGATCCACGATGCGGTTCATCTTCTTCAGCTCTTCCATCAGATTTTTCTTGTTGTGGAGCCGCCCTGCGGTATCGATCAAAAGCACGTCCACGCCCCTCGCTTTGGCGGCGTTCACCGCGTCGTACACCACGCTGGCGGGATCAGCCCCCTCGCTTCCGCCGATCATAGGCACGTCCGCCCGCCTGGCCCACTCCGCCAGCTGGTCGCCCGCCGCCGCGCGGAAGGTATCCGCCGCCGCGATCAGCACCTTTTTGCCGCTGCTCTTCAGCTTTCCCGCGAGCTTTCCCACCGTGGTGGTCTTTCCCACGCCGTTTACGCCGATAACCATGATGATCGACTGTTTCTTCTCAAAATCGTATGCGGTCTCGTCCACCCGCATCTGTTCCTTGATGCTGTCGACCAAAAGCTTTTTACACTCCGACGGCTCCTTGATGCGCTGCTCCTTCACCTGTTCCTTGAGCCGCTCCACGATCTGGTTCGTGGCATTGACTCCAATGTCGCCCATGATCAGGATCTCCTCCAGCTCCTCATAAAAATCATCGTCGATGGAGGAAAAACCGCTGAACACGGAATCGATCCCTTTTACGATATTTTCTCTGGTCTTGGTCAGTCCGGCCTTCAGCCTGGCGAAAAATCCTTTCTTCTCCTCGACGGCCTCCTCCGGCTCTTCCTCGTCAAGCCCGCGAAACAATCCCCAATCGTTCTCTTCCATACGCATACCCCTCTCCGCGCTGTCCCACCTCCGGTGGATTCGGCGGCAGCACATTTTATCAGCCACATTCCTCTCAGTCGTCCAGCTCCTTATCGATCAGATTGACGCTCACCAGCGTGGAAACGCCCTTCTCCTGCATGGTAATGCCGTAGAGCCTGTCCACCTGCTCCATCGTCCCTCTTCTGTGAGTGATCACAATAAACTGGGTGTTCTTGGTCAGTTTATGCAGATACTTGGCAAAGCGCCCCACGTTGGAATCGTCCAGCGCCGCCTCGATCTCGTCCAGAAGACAGAAGGGCGAGGGCTTCAGGTTCTGGATGGCGAACAAAAGAGCGATCGCGGAGAGCGCCTTCTCGCCACCGGAGAGCTGCATCATATTCTGCAGCTTCTTTCCCGGCGGCTGGGCGATGATGCGGATGCCCGCCTCCAGGATATCCTCGTCCTCCATCAGCTCCAGCGTGCCCTTTCCGCCTCCGAAGAGCTCCTTGAACACCTTGTCAAACTCCCGGTTGATCTCGTCGAATTTCTCGGTAAACTGCTTGCGCATAGCGGCATCCAGCTCCTCGATAATATTTTCCAGCGTCTTCTCCGCCTCCACCAGATCATCCCGCTGCGTCTTCATGAAGGTAAATCGCTCCATCAGGTTTTTGTAGTCCTCGATGGCATTGACGTTGACGTCGCCGAGCTTCTTTATCTGCTCCTTCAGGGAGCCGATCTCCCGCTTCATAGCCTGCAGGTCGCTCATCTCCTCGTCGCGCATGGATGCGGCGTCGCTCAAGGTGATCTCGTACTCGTCCCACATATAGTTGATCTGGCTTTCGATGGACTCCTCCAGCTTTTCCTTCTGAGCGTTCAGTCGATAGACCTCCCTGTCCAGAGAGTTCATCTGCTCGGAGAGCTGCTCCCTGCTCTGGAAGAAATTCTTCTGCTTCGAGGAGAGCTCCTCCTTTCGCTCTATGTCCTCCTTCAGCTTCCGCTCCGACTCATTCTGGGCATCAAAGGACGCGGCGATGGTCTTCTCCAGCTCGGCGATGTTTTGTTTCTTTCTCTCCACCTCTGCGGCGTTGTCCACCAGGGCCGTCAGGATCTCCTCCAGCTCCGACCGGCTCCTTCCAATCTCCCCTTCGATACGCTCCACGTTGGCCTGCTTAAAGTTCTGCGCCTGGAGCATGGTCTCCACCTTCAGATCCCACTCGGATACTTTTCCGGCCGCCTCAGACTCCTGGGCGCGTTTCTCCTCCAGTTCTCTCTGGAATACAAGGATCTGCTCCTGAGTGCGCTTCTCCAGCTCCTCGCTGGCGGAAAGCTCCTGCTGGGCCTCCTCCTTGCCGTTTTTGATCTCCAGGATCCGGCTTTCGATCTCCTGCTGTTCGCCCCGAAGAGACTGCGAGCTTTCGACCTCCGCCTCCATGCGCTCCCTGGCCTGGCTGATATTCAGGCGGGCCGTATTCTGCTCAATGGACTTTGCCTGGATCTCCTGCTTTAGCTCCTCCACTTCGACGCGCAGCCGGTTTCTGGTATTTTTGATGTTGTCGATCTCCTGGTTGTTTCCCTCGATGGCCCCCTGGAGCTCCTTTACCCGCTTTGACAGCTCCTCTATCTCGCGTCTGCGGCTCAAGAGATTGCTGTTGTTCTTAAAGGCGCCTCCGCTGATGGCGCCTCCGGGCACCAAAAGCTCGCCCTCCAGCGTGACCATGCGGATGCCGTAATCAAACTTTCTGGCGATCTTTACGGCGTTGTCCACATGGTCCACCACCACGATCCGTCCCAGCATGGACTTCGCCACATTGCGATACCTGGACTCCGTATGCACCAGCTCATCCGCCATACCGATAACGCCTTTCTCCTTCAGCGCCTCCGGATTTTTAAACTCCTGGGGATGTGTGATGCTGGTGAGCGGCAGAAAGGTGGCCCGCCCCAGACGGTTTGTCTTCAAAAACTGGATCATCTTCTTGGCGGTGTCCTCGTCGTCCGTGACGATATTCTGGATATTTCCGCCCAGCGCGGTCTCGATGGCGACCTCATACTTCTTGTCCACCTTGATGATGTCCGCCACAACGCCGACGATCCCCTTTTCCCTGTCCTTCTGCTCCATGACCTTCTTGACGCTGCCGCCGTATCCCTCGTAGCGCTCCGTCATGTTGGAGAGCGCCTCCAGACGGGTCTTCTCCTGGTGAAACAGCGCCTGGTTTTCACGGAGCTTTGCGTCCTCCGCGGAAAGCCTCTCCCTGCAGCCTCCCAGCTCCAGCTCGCACGCCGCCTGGCGCTCATTCAGCGCGCGCAGCTCATCGCTCACGGTCTGAAATTCCTGCTCCAGCTTCCCTATGGTCTCCTCCCACGCCACCTCGTCCGATTTGGCGCGGAGCAGGCGGGAATTTAACTCCGCCCTGCGGATATTGATCTGCTCCATCATCGTGTCAAAGCGCCCCAGCTTGGACTTGATGGTGGCTCTCTGGTTCAACTCCCCGATAATGGTATTCTTGCCGGCCTCGATGCTCTGATCCAGCTCGGCGATCTTTTCCTGGATCTCTGTCAGCTCGGCGCGCACCTGCTCCGCGGTGGCGGTGAGCTTCTGCACCTGTTCGTCCACGTCGCTCTTCTCGGAAAGGATATCCTCCTTCTCCTTGCTTCGGACGGCGATCTCCTCCTCCAGCGCGGTCCGCCGGTTCGTCAGATGGGTCTCGCTGCCCCGTGCGGAATTGATCTGCTCCTTTAAGACATTGATCTCGCCCTCCAGCCTTCCGCGCATCAGGCCCGTGTCGTTCAAGGTGCTTCTCGCCTGCTCGATCGACTTATCCAGGCTCTCGATCTCCTCCTGGATCCTCTCGTACTCCTCGCGGATGCCCTCATACTTTTCCGTGGTGTCGGCAAGGTCTGCGCTCGCCAGCCGATGCTTCTCCTCCACGACGGCCAGCTGCTCCTTCAGGCGATGATTCTCCAGAAGGAACACGTTCACATCCAGCTTCTTGAGCTCCTCCTTCTTCCGCAGATAGACTCTCGCCACCTCCGACTGCTTCTCCAGGGGCTCCACCTGCTTCTCCAGCTCCGACAGAATATCGTTTACACGCACCAGATTTTGTTTCTCGTTCTCTAGCTTCGTCTGCGCGGCCGCCTTGCGCCTCTTAAACTTCACGATTCCCGCCGCCTCGTCGAAGAGCTCTCTTCTCTCCTCCGGCTTGCCGCTCAGAATACGGTCGATCTGGCCCTGGCCGATGATGGAATAGCCCTCCTTGCCGATACCGGTATCGTAGAAGAGCTCGTTGACATCCTTCAGACGGCAAAGGGTGCCGTTGATCAGATATTCACTTTCTCCGGAGCGGTAGATCCTTCTCGCCACCGTCACTTCCTCATAATCGATGGAAAGCTGATGATCCGAATTGTCCAGCGTGATCGCCACATAGGCGTAGCTCAGCGGCTTTCTGGTCTCCGTGCCCGAGAAAATGACATCCTGCATACTGGCCCCGCGAAGCTGCTTGATCCGCTGCTCGCCGAGCACCCAGCGCACCGCGTCCGCCACGTTGCTCTTTCCGCTCCCGTTGGGGCCGACGATGCCGGTGATGCCGTTGTGAAACTGAAATACAATTTTGTTCGCAAACGATTTAAAACCGTGTACCTCAATACTTTTTAAATACATATCCTTTATCCCTCAGAAGCAAAAGCGCCTGATAGGCAGCCTGCTGCTCCGCCGCTTTTTTTGTTCTTCCGGTTCCCCTCCCCAGACTCTCCCCCTCCACAAAGATCTCCACGGTAAAGGTTTTGTCGTGCTCGGGTCCGCTCTCCCCCAAAAGCTCATAGTGAAACTCCTTCTTCAGCTTCCCCTGAAGGAGCTCCTGCAGATTGCTCTTGCTGTCGTAAAACAGACTCTTATCCTCCAGATCGGACAGGACAAACCGATCGATGAAAGCTCTGGCCGGCTCCATCCCTCCGTCCAGGTAGATCGCGCCGATGACGGCCTCCATAACGTCCGAGGTGATGCTCTCCCGCTTCCTTCCGCCGGTGTTCTCCTCGCCCTTTCCCAGGCGGATAAACTGTCCCAGATTGAGATCCCTGGCGCAAAACGCCAGAGAGGGCTCGCATACCATGGACGCCCGCAGCTTCGTCAGCTCTCCCTCCGGAAGCTCCGGATGCGTATGGTAGAGAAACTCGCTGGAAACGACCTCCAGCACCGCATCCCCCAGAAATTCCAGGCGCTCATAGTTTTTTGTCTTATTGATCTTCTGCTCGTTGGTAAAAGAGCTGTGGGTCAATGCCTGTTGCAGCAGCGCGCGGTTTTGAAAGCAGTAGCCGATCCGCTCCTCCAAAAGCTGCAGCGTATATTCTTCTGCCATGATTTTTCCTCTTTCTCGATCGGGTCAAATGACAATCCTCAACGAAAATGTTCCCGAATCGCGTCGAAACTCAATCCGGGAACAAAATACGGTTCAGATTTAGTTTAAAGCATTCTTGATCATCTCTACAGCCTGCTCCACCGTAGTAATCTGCTCTGCTGTCTCCGACGGGATCTCGATATCAAATTCTTCCTCAATTCCCATAATGATCTGATAAATATCCAGAGAATCGGCTCCGAGATCATCGGTAAAGGTCGTCTCCGGCGTGATCTCATCCGGATCTACATTCAGTACCTCAGCGATTACCTTTTTCAACTTTTCCAGTTCCATCTTTCTTCCTCCCTATAGCCTCATTTTATTCTTTTACCTGATCCCCCAGGATCACCTTTTCCCGAATCTTCTCATTGATGTTCTGATCCTTGAAGGTGACACACTGCAGGATTGAATTTTTGATCTCAATCGCCTTGCTGCTTCCATGCGTCTTGACCACCAGGCCGTTTAACCCAAGCAGAGGCGCCCCGCCGTACTGCTCCGTATCGAATGCCTTGAGCGTCTGCTTCAGCGCGGGCTTCACCAGAAGCGCCCCGATCTTGCTGCGCAGGGTGCTCATCATGCCGCTTTTCACCTTTTTGAGCATCACGCCGCCCACGCCCTCGTACATCTTCAGGATGACATTTCCAACGAACGCCTCGCAGACAACCACGTCCGCCGCGCCGGCGGGAATATCCCTCGCCTCAACGCTGCCAATAAAATGGATGTCCGGACAGTTTTTCAAGAGCGGGAAGGTCTCCTTTACCAGGGCGTTTCCCTTCTCCTCCTCGGCGCCGATGTTCACAATACCGACTCTCGGGTTCTTTACGCCCATGACATTCTCCATATACACGCTGCCCATCTTGGCAAACTGCACCAGATGGGAAGGTCTCGCGTCCACGTTGGCGCCGCAGTCGATCAAAAGACTCACGCCCTTCTCGGTATCTGCGGGGATCAACGGCGCCAGCGGAGGTCTCTCCACCCCCTTGATCCGGCCCACGATCACCTGTCCGCCCACCAAAACGGCGCCGGTGCTTCCCGCCGAAACAAACGCGTCGCAGGTGCCGTCCTTCACCAGGTACATCGCCTTCACGATGGAGGACTCCTTCTTCCGGCGGATTGCCATAACAGGCGGCTCCGCCATCTCGATGACCTCCTCCGCGTGGACCACCTCCACCTGGGCGGCATCAAAGGTGTATTTGTTCAGCTCTGCGCGGACAACGGGCTCACGTCCCACCAGATACACCTTTACCTTCTTATTCTCATTGACGGCTTCCACCGCGCCCTTCACTACCTCGGCCGGCGCGTTGTCGCCTCCCATAGTGTCCACCGCTACGTTTACCATTTCCGCCATTTCTTACACCTTCCAATTATTCCTGAGTATTATGCACCTTACTTTAATATACTAGACCGCTATATAAAAATCAAGCAGAAAGTTTCAGGTTTTCATGAAAAGTAAAACTGCCACACCAACCGTTCTTCCGGTTCATGTGACAGTCCCCGCTCATTGCAATCTGATTACTCAGCGTCGATAACCTGCTTCTTGTTGTAGGAACCGCAGGCCTTGCAGACTCTGTGAGGCACCATCAGCGCGCCGCACTTGCTGCACTTTACTAAGGTAGGAGCACTCATTTTCCAGTTTGCTCTTCTCTTATCCCTTCTACTTCTAGAAGATTTGTTCTTGGGACAAATTGCACCCATCGTTACACCTCCTTATTCGCATTAAAAATATCCTTGATCACCGCCATACGAGGATCTGGTACGAAGGTATCGCAGCCACAGTCCCCCAGGTTCCGATTTTGTCCGCAGACAGGGCACACGCCCTTACATTCCTCTTTGCACAGAATCTTCACAGGCCAGTTTACCAGAATCTCATTTTGCACAAAAGCTTCCGTATCCAGCTGATACCCCTCCATACATTCCCTGCTGTCCTCATCCTCCTCGGCCACAGACTCCGGAGATGTGACAATCCTGTCAAAGGTGAGCTTCAGCTTCGTCAGAACCTCCGTAAGACACCTGTCGCAACGGGTCTCAAAGGTAAGCGTCACGCCTCCCTCGATCCGAGCCTTGTCCACACCGATGTTGGTAAAAGTAAAACGAACCGGCTCCCTGGACACAATGGGAAATTCCCCCATCCTCGTCCGAAGGCTGTCAAGCTCAAGCTCCACCTCGGTTTGAACCACTTTGCCCTGCGATGTCAACACATCGGATAAGTTTACTAACATAGCCGCTCCTATGCAAATCGTTCCTATCGCGCGCAGCTAACACGCGATGCCGTGCATATTTTCACACACTGGTTAATTATACCTGTGGGGTTATGGTTTGTCAACAAAAAAATAAAAGAATTTACCGAGGCTCTTCGATTTTTCTGTTAAACTCCTCTATCCACCCGACGTCATCGCTCTCCAGGTGCGTCAGAAGTCGGCCGATATTGCTGCCTCCCGGGACGGTATCTCCTTGATCCCACAGCGCGATCCTCTTTTTCATTTCCTGGTAGTTTTCCCGGGTGATCTGCCTCATCATTTCCGCGCGCTGATCCGCACGGCCCTTGTAATTTTCTACCCCCGTAAACGTTTTGACCCACTGGGCATTCACTTTCTTGGCAGACGTTTTCAGAACAACGTCCGACCAATGTCTCAAAATAATCTGCAAAGTGCACGGGTTCCCGTAGATGACAACCTCATCCGCCGCAGTGTCGACTCCATGGATCTCATTGATTTTCCTCTTAATATCCTCATACTGCTCGTAGGGCTTTTTCTCGGTATCACAAAACACCAGGACCGCTTCGTAAGAATCGTTCTGATAACGGTCCTGATATCTGGCCGGTATATTGCCGTTCCCGTCTGCGTTGTCCAGCGTGATCTCATAACAATCCTTCCACACCTGTAACGAGGAAAGGCGCTTCAAATAATCATACTCTTCCTCTCCCTCACAAATAATGCAGATCTTATGTCTGTCGGAAAGTCTCGGAAGCCTATTCCCCATCCCCATCCGCTCCCTTCGCATTTCCCTTCAGGTTCAACAGGGAACGGATCAGCTCCGGATCCGGAAGGGCTCCCAGGGCGCCCTTCCGGTATTTCTCCATAATGTCGGTGGTGTCACGAACCCCCTGCCTAGCCGTAAAATCCGCCAGAGAATACACATACACGCCCTGATCGTCCTTGTGGACAAACCAAATCTGCTCCTTGCGAAACATACGCCTGCAATCCATAAGGTTGATGTCGTGCACCGTAAAGATCATCTGGGCGCCGGTATTTAATTCATTGTTAAACATTGCGACGATCGCCCTGGTAAGCTTAAAATGAATACCGCTGTCCAACTCATCGATCACCAGAATCCTGCCCTTTTCAAGGCCCTCTATCACATAGCTCGCCAGAGCGGCAATTTTTTTGGTGCCGGTGGAGTCAAACAACATACTGGGAACCCGCTTCCCCTTATAGGTGGAGACCAACCGGATCTGATCCATGACCATATCGGGCAAATTCAGGACTTTCTCTTCGGAGCTGATCCTTTCCCCGTCTATCATCACAGGAATCCGATCCATCTCGGCATACTCGAAATCTTCCATATACAGATCTGCGTTTTTGATAAAATCAACGATTTTTCCCTGCAGATTACTGTGGTTCTTCATCAGCTCGATCGTATGCTGTATGGGGATGTCGCTCATATTGATGACGTCTATTCTCTCCGCAAAGGCAACGAGAATATTTTTCATCCGATTCAAATGTTCAAATTTGCCCACATCGATCAGATAATAGAAAAGGTTATTTTTGGCTACCACGGAAATCATTGGCACCACGTCTTCATCCAGACAAAAATACGCCTCCGAAGCGGTGTCCTTCAAAAACCATACACACTCCCGCTCGTTGCCGTATTTGTCCTTTTCTATCTCGACAAAACGCTCAAAAATCACCTCTTCCTTCTCGACGTCGCATTTGATATCGTACGCATACATTCTCCCGTCCGACAGAAAGGTAACTCCCAGCTCACACACTGGGTTCCCCGTGAAAAGATTTGGCATCAACGCAGCGTCCTTATTTAACAAAAACTCCTTTAACACCCGAATACATTTGACCAGGCAGGTCTTACCGGCATTGTTTGCCCCATAGATACCGGCTGTTTTCAAAACATGAAAAGAGTTTTCCTCCTGTACATTGGACGCAAACTTTTTGTTGCGCATGTCTGCCTTCATCGAGAAAACCACTTCTTCGTCAAATGCAAAGCAGTTTTTCGCCCTAATTTCCGTCAGCATATTTTTCCTCCATGGGGAGTCTGTTGCGTTTTTTGTCTCTACTATTATTATACACCTATTTATTTTTTATGCAATATTATTTCACAAAAAATATTATCATCCTACGCCTCCAGCACGGCCTCCTTCATGCGCTTCACATAGTCGTAGAGGTACGGCGCCGCCTCTCTGCCGTGCTCCGCGATGATGCGGACGATGGCGCTTCCCACGATGGCCCCGTCGGAGACGGCGGCCATCTTTTTGGCCTGCTCGGGCGTGCTGATGCCGAAGCCTATGGCACAGGGAACGTCGGTCGCCTTGCGGATATGCTCCACCATGGACGCCAGATCCGTCTTGATCTCACTCCGCACACCGGTGACGCCCATGGAGCTCACCACATAGATAAAGCCCTTTGCCTCGGAGGCGATCGCCTGGATACGGCTCTCGGAGGTGGGGGCGATCATGGAGATCAGGGCCACATTGTGGGCCGCCGCAGGCTCCTCCACCTCCGCCTTCTCCTCGAAGGGGACATCCGGAATGATAATGGCTCCCACCTCTAACTCCTCGCACCTTGCAAAGAAGCGATCGTACCCGTAGTGGAACACCGGATTGACATAGGTCATGAAAGCCAGAGGGATCTGGGATTTCTCGCGCACCCTCCGCACAATGTCAAAGACGCCGTCCGTGGTCATTCCGTTTTTCAGGGAACGGATATTGGCCTCCTGGATGACAACGCCCTCCGCCGTGGGGTCGGAAAAGGGGATTCCGATCTCGATCAGATCCGCTCCCGCCCGCTCCATCTCCAGGATAAAGCGCACCGTGCTGTCCGCGTCGGGATCTCCCGCCGTCAAAAATCCGATAAACGCTTTCTTATTCGGTGTGTCAAACACCTTCTCAAGTCTGTTAATCATGGATATCTACCCCCCTGTATCTGGCAATGGCAGCCACGTCTTTGTCTCCCCGTCCGGATATGCACACGATGATGCTCTGGTCGGGACGGTAATTTCCGGCGATCTTTCTCACCTGCGCGACCGCGTGCGCGCTCTCGATGGCGGGAATGATCCCCTCCACCCTGGACAGATATTCAAAGGCGTCCACCGCCTCGTCGTCCGTGACAGGCACATAGCTTGCCCTTCCGATATCGTGGAGGTAGGCGTGCTCCGGCCCGATGCCGGGATAGTCCAGGCCCGCGGAGATGGAGTACACCGGAGCGATCTGTCCGTACTCGTTCTGGCAGAAATAGGACTTCATTCCGTGGAAAATACCGATGCTGCCTCTGGCGATGGTAGCCGCGTGCTTGTCGGTGTCGATGCCCTTGCCCGCCGCCTCACAGCCGATCAGCTCCACCTCCTTGTCCTCGATAAAATGATAGAACATGCCGATGGAGTTGCTGCCGCCGCCCACACAGGCGACCACGGCGGCGGGAAGCTTTCCCTCCGCCCGCAGGATCTGCTCCTTCGCCTCCCTGCTGATCACACTCTGGAAATCCCTGACGATCATGGGAAAGGGATGAGGGCCCATGACGGAGCCCAGGCAGTAATGGGTATCGCTCACCCGATTGCTCCACTCTCTCATAGCGTCGTTCACCGCGTCCTTCAGGGTCATGGTGCCGGTGGTCACCGCGTTCACCTTCGCCCCCAAAAGCTCCATCCGGTACACGTTGAGAGCCTGTCTCTCGGTGTCCTCCTTTCCCATGAAGATCTCGCACTCCATCCCCAGAAGGGCTGCGGCGGTGGCCGTGGCCACGCCGTGCTGTCCCGCTCCGGTCTCCGCGATCAGCCTGGTCTTTCCCATCTTCCTGGCGAGAAGCGCCTGGCCAAGCACATTGTTGATCTTGTGGGAGCCGGTGTGGTTTAAGTCCTCGCGCTTTAGATAGATCTTCGCTCCGCCCAGGTCCTTTGTCATCTTCTCCGCGTAATACAAAAGAGAGGGTCTTCCGGCATATTCGTTCAAAAGCTTTGCAAGCTGCGCGTTAAATTCCGGATCCTTCTTGTAATGCTCATAAGCCTCCTCCAGCCGGATCAGCTCATTCATCAGCGTCTCGGAGATATACTGTCCCCCGTGTATTCCATAACGTCCATCACTCATGGTCTGTCACCCTTTCTATTTGATTTCCCTGTTTTGTGCGCCTTGGGAATGTCCCTTACATTTTTCATCCATGCCCGCGCACGGCCGCCACCGCCCGAAGCATCTTCTCTCGGTCCTTCGCTCCGTCCGTCTCCACGCCGGAGCTTACATCGACGGCGTAGGGATGAAGCCGCCGGACCGCCTCCGGAATATTCTCCGGCTTGAGTCCTCCCGCCAGAAAATACTCCCTCCCGATCTGCGTTAAAAGCGACCAGTCAAATACCTCTCCGGAGCCGGCGCCGCTGTCGAACAACAGATAATCCGCCTGGGAGGACAGCCATCTTACGATGTCTCCCCGCTCTCTCACCTTCACCGCCTTGATGACCGGCCGGCCGGAAGCCTTCCGGATGGCACGGATCTCCTCCTCCGTCTCGTTTCCATGCAGCTGTGCCATCTGGATGATGCCGTCCGCCAAAAGCGCCGTCACCTGCTCCGCCTGCGCGTTGACAAACACCCCCACCGCCGGAATACGGGGATCCAGCCTTCTTCGGTAGTCCGCCGCCTGTTCCCTCGTCACCTGCCGCGGGCTCCTTGCAAAGACAAAGCCGACATAATCCGGCTGCGCCTCGTTGGCGTAGTCGATATCGCACGCCCGAAACAGCCCGCACAGTTTGATTTTAGCAGAGTATGTCATGTCCTCCGCGTCTCCTTCCCGCCGTCGTCTCCTTCCGGCTATCGCCCCGACAGCTCCTTTAACATCCCTTTTTTGTCGTCGCTTCGCATAAAGGTCTCCCCGATTAAAACCGCGTCCGTGCCGTTTTCCTCCAGGCGCGCAATGTCCTCCCTGGTCTTCATGCCGCTCTCGGACACAAAGAGAATATCCTTTGGCACCAGCTCCCTCAACCGGATCGAGTTGGAGATATCCACGGTGAAATCCTTCAGGTTTCGATTGTTGACGCCGATAATGCGCGCCCCGGCCTTTAACGCCATCTCGATCTCCCGCTCGTCATGCGCCTCCACCAGAGCGGAAAGGCCGAGCTCCCCGGCGATTCCGGCGTACTCCTCCAGCTGATCCTGGGACAGGATGGCGCAGATCAGGAGGATGGCGTCCGCACCGATCCTTTTCGCCTCATAGATCATGTACTCATGCACCGTGAAATCCTTTCGCAGAAGCGGGATCTGCACCTCCTTGCGGATGCCGGTCAGATACCCGTTTCTCCCCTGAAAGAAGAAGGGCTCCGTCAGGACAGAGATGGCGTCCGCTCCCGCATCCTCGTACTCCTTCGCAATGCGCAGGTAGGGAAAGTGCTCCGCGATCAGCCCCTTGGAGGGGGACGCCTTCTTGACCTCACAGATAAAGCCGACCCCCTCTTTGGAAAGCGCCCTCTCAAAAGGGAAACCGGTGTCCCTCTCCATATCCAGCGCCGCCGCCTTTACCTCCGAGAGGGGCTTACTCTCCATCTGCGCTTCTATTCGTTCCTTGGTTGCTTCCGCAATGGTATCCAGTATCATAAAAAGACTCCATTTCTCACTATTACCGGTTGGACAGGGTTACAAATCGCTCGAGCAGCTCCAGCGCCTTCTTGCTGTCGATCATCTCCTCCGCCAGCTTCACGCCGTCCTCCAGGCTGGAGGCCTTTCCCGCCACATACAGCGCTGCCGCCGCGTTCAGCACGACCGCGTTTCTCTTAGGGCCCTTCTCTCCCTGCAGGATCGCCCTTGTGATCTGTGCGTTCTCCTGGGGCGTTCCACCCACCAGATCCTCCTTGGAGCAGCGCTCCATACCAAACTGCTCCGGCGAGATAGTATAGCTGGTCAGCTTTCCGTGGTCGATCTCGCACACGCTGGTGGGCGCGCTCATGGAGATCTCATCCAGACGGTCCTGTCCATAGACCACCATGCCGCGCTTGATCCCCAGATTGGACAGCACCTGCGCCATAGGCTCCACCAGGCTCTCGTCAAAGACGCCCATCACCTGATAGACAGGCTGCGCCGGGTTTGCCAGCGGCCCCAGAATATTAAAGACCGTGCGGATCCCCAGCTCCTTGCGGATAGGCCCCACATACTTCATAGCCGTGTGGTATTTCTGCGCAAAGAGGAAGCAGATCCCGCACTCCTCCAAAACCTTTCGGTTTTTCTCCGGCTCCAGCGCGATGTTGACCCCCAGCGCTTCCAGACAGTCGGCTGCGCCGGACTTAGAGCTTGCCGCGCGGTTTCCGTGCTTTGTCACCGGCACGCCTGCTGCCGCTATGACCAGGGACGCCGTGGTGGAAATATTGAAGGAATTGGAGCCGTCCCCTCCGGTTCCGACGATCTCCAGCGTCTCCAGGTCGGAGCCCAGCTTCGTGCCGTGATTTCTCATCTCCTCCGCGGAGCCCGTGATCTCCTCAATGGTCTCCCCCTTCATGGAGAGCGCCGTCAGGTAAGCGCTCTTTTGCACGTCGCTCGCCTCCCCGCTCATGATCTCGTTCATCACCGCCTTGGACATCTCATAGCCGATATCCTCTTTTTTTGCCAGTTTTTTGATTGCCTCTGTGATTTCCATTTTCTTCTCCTTCCTCTCCGTTGTTTTGGTTCCGTTTCCCTGCGCTGCCTCCCTGCGCTTTCCGTGTTGCCGTCCGGCTCCCCCGCCCATCAGGAAATTCTCCATGATCTGCCGCCCGTCCGGCGTGAGCACCGACTCCGGATGAAACTGCACCCCGTACACGGGAAACTCCACGTGCTCCACCGCCATCACCTCGCGGTCCGCCGTCCTTGCCGTGACCTTAAGCGCATCCGGCATACTCTCCGGACTGGCCGCCAGGGAGTGGTATCTCGCCACCGTGATCCTGCTCTCCATCCCGTCGAACAGGACGCTGTCCGTATCCAGCGTCACCGTGGACTGTTTGCCGTGCATCAGCTCCCTGGCGTAGGTGATGGTCGCCCCGAACACCTCGCAGATCGCCTGATGCCCCAGACAGATCCCCAAAATGGGGATCTTCCCCGCAAACCGCCGTACCACCTCCTCGCAGATCCCCGCGTCGGCGGGCTTCCCTGGCCCGGGGGACAGGATGATGTGGGTAGGCGAAAGCGCTTCGATCTCCTCCACCGAGAGCTCGTCGTTTCGGATCACCCGCACATCGGGGTTCACAGATCCCACCAGCTGATATACATTGTAGGAAAAGCTGTCATAGTTATCGATCAAAAGTATCATTACTCCAATCCCTCCTGCGCCAGGCGGATGGCGTTTCTCACCGCAGCCGCCTTCTGGATGCACTCCCGATATTCCCTCTGCGGCACGCTGTCCGCCACGATGCCCGCTCCGGAGCGGACGAACACCTTTCCGTTCTTGGAGAAGGCCAGACGGATGGCAATGCAGGTGTCCAGGTTCCCCGTGAAGGCCACATAGCCGATGGCGCCACCGTATATCCCGCGCTTGTTGTTTTCCAGCTCGTTGATGATCTCACAGGCCCTAAGCTTTGGCGCGCCGGACAGGGTCCCCGCCGGCAGGATAGCATCCACCGCGTCCAGAGCGTCCCTGTCCTCTCGTATCGTGCCGCTGACCGTGGAGCCAATGTGCATCACGTGGGAGTACCTCTCGATGGACATATATTTTTCCACCTGTACCGTCCCGATCCGGCTGATCTTTCCGATATCGTTCCTTCCCAGATCCACCAGCATATTGTGCTCGGCCAGCTCCTTCTCGTCCGAGAGAAGCTCCCTCTGAAGCGCCTGGTCCTCCTCCTCGGTGGCTCCTCTGGGGCGGGTGCCCGCGAGAGGGAAGGTGTAGAGCTTCTCCTGCTCCAGCTTCACCAGCGTCTCGGGACTTGCCCCGGCGATCTCGCCGTCCTCCCCCGAGAAATAAAACATATAGGGAGAGGGATTGCTGGTGCGCAGCACCCGGTAGGCGTCCAGGAGGCTTCCCTCCATGGAGGCCTCCAGACGGTTGGACAAAACCACCTGAAAGATATCTCCCTCTCGGATATAGTGCTTTGCCCGCTCCACCATAGCGCAGTACTCTTCCTCGTCAAACAGCGGGACAAAATCCCCCCGAATGTGAAGCGGCACCCTGGGCGCCTTTTCCCCCGTCCTTATGAGCTGCTTCATCTGCTCCATCTCCAGGACAGCCTTGTTGTAATTTGCCTCCATCTCATCCGTCTTGGCGTTCACAATGAGAAGGATCTTCTGCCGGTAATTGTCAAAGGCGATCACCCGATGAAACAGCATCAGGTTCACATCCTGAAACCCCTCCTCGTCCCTCGCGTCAAGCTTTAGCGTGGGCTCGCTGTACTTGATGTAATCGTAGGAGAAATATCCTACCAGGCCGCCGGTAAAGGGCGGAAGATAAGAAAACCTCGGGCTTTTGTTCTCCTCGATCACGCTCCGGATCAGCCCTCTCACGTCCTCTCCGGTGGTTCTCTTCGTCATGGGAGATTTCACCGTGGTCTCCCCATTGTAGCAGGTGATCTCCATCAGCGGGTCATACCCCAGAAAGGAGTATCTCCCCCACCTTTTGTCCGCCTCCGCGCTCTCCAAAAGATAAACATGACCGCTGACCTTCTGCAGGATCCGCAGCACCTCGATCGGCGTTGACGTGTCCGCGTACATTTCCGTACTGACGGGGATCACTCCATAGCTTCCGGACGCGGCAAGCTCCTTGCACTCCTCCAACGCAGGCTGTACTTTCAACGTTCTCTCCTCCATTCCTGATTGCCTTCTTAAAATCGGTTTTTCTGCCGGGCCGCACACACAGGCATCCGGCCCCTGGGCAGCTTTCTCACAAAAAAACGCCCCTGACAGATCATCTTCTGTCAAGGACGGGATGTATTTCCATCTCGCGGTGCCACCTTGCTTCATGCTCTCACATGCCCTCTGCAGGATACTATCATATCCCCGGCAACTGACGCGTGCCCCACGTCGCGGAATACTCGATCGCTCTTTCCCCGCGCCCTCCGTGGTCCATTTGACAGCCTGCATTCCCAACCTTTCTCAGCAACCGGTCTCTCTGTAAGTGCATTTACTGCCGTTATCTCCACATCTACGGTTTGTGTCCGCTATTTATTTGCTTTTATAATAGTAAACCTCTTAAAACCAGATGTCAAGAGTTTTTTTGCCCTGTCGGAAACCTTTCCTAAACAGAGCAAACACCAATCAAAAACAGAGCAAAAGCAGATCAAAAAACAAAGGAAAAACAAATCAGAACCGGATCGGCTCCACCTCCTCCGTCAGGGGCAGCATACGGTACTCCGGAAAGGCGTCGAGCACATCCTCCAGACAAACCGCAGTGGCGTACACCACATCGTGGGCCAGCATAATTACCCGCTTCCTTCCCAGGGTTGTGGAAACCGCATTCTGCGTCAGCCGCTCCGGATCCGGATTGCGCACCGCGTCCTCAAAGCTGGCATTCCAGTCATAATAAAGAAATCCCCTGTCCGTCATCTCGCGGATGATCTCCTGGTACACCTCTCCGTTGTAGGCGTTTTTACTCCCGCCCGGGAAACGGAACAGCTTTGCCTCCACTCCCGTGACCTCGTACACCGTCCGGTACGCCTTCTCAAAATCCGCCACATAGCTGTCCACGCTCGCATAGATCTCCTCATAGTCATGACTGTCACAGTGGATCCCGATGGTGTGGCCCTCCTCCACGATCCTCTGCGCCACCTCCGGATGGGCCCGCACGTTCTCTCCCACCACAAAGAAGGTGGCGTGGATGCCCCGCTCCTTCAGGATATCCAAAACGGCGTCGGTGTTCTCCGCCGAGGGCCCGTCGTCAAAGGTCAGGTACATGGTCTTGGGGTAGAAATACAGCTCGATGCCATCCGCGATACCGGAGGCGATCCTGCTCTGGTACTCCGGACTGCTTAAGCTCGCCCGCTCGGAGTGGTTGGAGAGAAACCCGGTCTCTATCAGGCAGGACGGCATATTGCTCTCGCGGATCACATAGAGGGAATCCGTCTCACAGACCTCCCTGTCCTCCGCGCCGGTCTCCTGCACCACAAACTTTCCCACCAGCCTCGCCAGACGCTCGCTGGCCTCCCCGCGGGTCTTTTCGGAATACCAGACCTCCACGCCCTCCGGTCCGTTCTCCTCACAGGCGTTTTGATGAATACTCACATAGAGCCTGGCATGTGCCTCGTTGGCGATCCGCACGCGCTCCTCCAGAGAAAGGCTTTCGTCCCCGTCCCGCGTGAGCATGACCCGATAGCCCAGCTCCTCCAGCTTTTCCCGCACCGCCTGCGCGATCTGCAGATTGATGTCCTTCTCCAAAACGCCGTATCGGGTGCAGCCCTCGTCCTCCCCGCCGTGCCCGGGATCCAGAACGATCAAAATCTCCTCCCTTCCCGTCACCGCCAGCTTCCTGTCCCCCGGGACTCCCCCGTAATGTCCGCTGCCTTCTGCGCCGCTCTCCCCTGTCTCATCCGTCTCCTCTGCCAGCGCTGCCTCCTTTGTCTGTGCTTCCCCATTTGTCCCGCTGTCCGGCATCCCCCACTGTCCGGAAGGGATCTCCTCCCAGCCATCCCCCGAGGTCACCGTCTCCTCCGGCCGCACCCGAGGCGCAGAGGATCTCCTTCCTCCTCCCAGCCCGGCCACCGCATACACGGTGGTACATCCCAGAGCCAGCGCAAGGAGGATCCCGCCGAGAATCCCCATGATCCGTACCGCCCTGCCCCTGCGGGACGCTCTTTTGTATCTTTTTCTGTAGTATTCTGCGGCATCCTCTAAGTAAAGGTCCTTCTTTCGCATAAAAAAATCACTCCTCCATATCCTGTCGTCTTATGATTCCAGTATATGAGGGAGCGACATCATAACTTCATATTTTTTGCATGATTCCAACATCCTTTTTGCATCATCTCTGCATCATCCGAATCCCCCGTCTCCTTAATTTTCTATTTTCAGAAAGAGCTCGTTGATCCCCTCGTAAAACCCGACGGTCACCATTGTCCTCGCGTCGTTCATCCCCGGAAAATAGTATTTCTCATAATAGGGCGTGGTCTCGGAGAGAGGGTTGGTCACCTCCGCGCTTTCTCCTCCGGTCAGCCCCAGATATCCGCTCCACGCCTCCACAACCGCATCCGGCTGCAGATCCGTCCATTTTCCTTCCGTGCGCACATAAAACTCGTAGATCCTGCCCGTGTCCGCGTCGATATAGGCGTCGATCAGCCGGTTCGCCTTGTCCGCGTTCTGCACGTTTGTGGAAAGGCTCACCTTCCACACCACCATGTTGTTGCGAGGCTCCAGCACGTCGATGGCGGAATACAGCTCCGCGCTGTAGGAGGACTTCGTCACCTCCCGCACGCTCTGAGGGAGGACGCCCAGCTCCTGCAGGTCGGCCAGCTCGCGGTTGCAGATCGCAAAGATCTGTTCCCTGGTGATCTCCTGGCCGGAGGGCCCCTGGCGGTTTACGACGAACGCGTAGGCTCCCGTGAGCTCCTCGTAGTCCACATCCGCGGAATTGGGACGGGTCATAGCGCTCAGCTCGCTCTCCTGGAGCGCCTGACTGTTCAGACATTTGGACAATAGATACAGCTTCTCGTTGCTGTTTAAGGAATAGCGATACCCCTCCCTCTCATTTTCAACCGTCTCCACCGTGATATGATTCAGCACTCCCCTGTCCTGATACCTGGCGATCCACTCCGGTCCCCAGAGCGCAAAGAGCAGCAGAATGACCGCCACCACCGGTATTCCGATACTAATGATCCGTTTTCTGCTCACGGTCCTTCACCTCCTCACAGGGAAGCAGGAAGCTAAAACAGCTCCCCTCTCCCAGGGTACTCTCGATCTTCAGCTCGCTTCCGTGGAGCTTTAGGATCTCCACGCAGAGCGCAAGCCCGAGACCGGCGCCGTTTCTGCTGCGGGAACGGGACTTGTCCACCATGTAGAACGCCTCCGTGATCTTACGGCACTCCTCCTCGGGGATCCCCGTCCCGTAATCCTTCACCGCAAAGAGATAGTGATCGCCTCTCTCTGTCCGCTCCCCGTGCACCTCAACGACAGAGCCCGGGTCGGACGCCTTGCAGGCGTTGTCCACCAGATTGAGCAGCACCGTCTTGATCAGATCCGCCTCCGCCCGGACGCGTCCCTCCTGGAAGTCAAATACCAGACGGATCTCCTCCTTCCCCGCGTACATGTCCCGCAGATAGTCAAAGAGCGTCTCCACCCCAAAGGGCTGCGCCTCCAGCTCATAGCGCTTGGTCACGATAATGTCCAGAAGGCGCAGCGACATGGTTTCCAGCCGTTTTCCCTCCGTGTAGATATAGTTGGCGGAAAGGAAGCGTTTCTCCTCGTCCAGCCTGCGGGAGCGCAGCAGATCCGCGTACCCGATAATGGCGGTGAGAGGCGTCTTCAGCTCGTGGGAAAACGCGGCGATAAAATCCTCTCTCGCCCGGACCTCATGCTCCAGCTTGTGGATGTTTTCCTCCAGCGCCTCCGCCATCCGGTTGAAATCACTGGTCAGCTGCCCCATCTCATCCTGGCTGATCTGTTCCGCCCGATAGCCGTAATCCCCCTCGGTCATCTTGCGGGTCGCCTGCGTCAGAAGACGGATCGGCCTGGTGAGCCAGAAGGAGATAAAAAGCATCGCTACCGAGCTGCTGATCAGCATGACAAGCGTGAGCCTCCGATACACGGAAAACCCCTGGCTCCTCTCCGCAAAGACCTCCGTCACATCCTTCATTGTCTCTAAGTACAGGATGCGGTCCATGACGTTTAACATCGTTCCCGTCTGTACATAATAGTGCCCGCCGAACGGGATCACCTGATAGACTCTGGTCTGCGCCCCGATCCCGCTCAAAAACTCCGTCCCCTCGACAAAACCGTCGCTGGCATACAGGGTGACGCGATTTTCATCGGAGATCCGAAGGAGTCTCCCCTCCCCGCTGTTCTCCAGGTTCAGTCCGATCTCCTCTATCGTAGAATCCTGCAGCAAGGCATACTTGGAGGGAATATTCAGCGCCGCAGTCTCAAACGCAAACTGCAGGATGCTGCTCTCGTCCATCGCCTGGCGGATCTCCCTGTCCATAGAGGTCTCAAACACGTAATTTACAAAGAAATATCCGCCGATCCCAAACGCCGCCGCCATGATCATAATACTGCACAGCAATATCTTGTAAGAAAATTTCATGTTGTCCTGTCTCCTATACGGTCCGATCCTCTCAGATCTCCAGACGGTACCCCACCTTGTACACCGCCACCAGGTTGTTCTCCCACCCCATCTTGCGCCTGAGCCTCTGCACATGCAGCTCCAGGGTGCGGCTGTCCGCAATGTACTCGTCCTCCCAGACCTTTTCGTACAGGGTCTCCTTAAAGAGCGCCACATTCTTGTTCTGTATAAAGAGGACCAAGAGGCCGTACTCCTTGTTGGTGAGAACCACCGGCCTGCCCGCCTTGGTCACCTTGCGGGCCTCCAGATCCACCGTCACGTCGCCGGCTGTCAAAAGGGAATCCGTCTTGTGGAACCTTCGCAATACCACCTCGACCCTGGCCACCAGCTCCACCACGTCAAAGGGCTTGACCAGATAGTCCTCCGCCCCGAGCTTCAGCCCCTTCACCTTGTCCCTCACATTGTTTTTGGCGGTGATAAAGATGACCGGCACCTGGAGGGGCCTTATGTACTCCATGATGTCAAAGCCGTCCGCCCCCGGCAGCATAATGTCCAGAAGGATCAGGTCAAATTTCTCGCTCTCAATGAGGTCGATGGCCGAAAGCCCGTCCTGAACGCTTTTGCACCGATATCCCGCCGCCGACAGATTGATGTCGATCAGGTCGCAGATGGGCTTCTCATCATCCACTATCAATATTTTTATCATGGTAATCTCCATTCCGTACCGTTTGCGCGACGGGGCGATGAAAAATTCGCGCTTAATCTACGGTCTGCTCATTCGTCTGCCAGCCCCAGTACTCTCGGATCTTTTGGACCAGGGCCTCCATGGTGTCCTCATCGGTACATTGGTAGTAATCGGCAAACTCCCTGTCCCTGTCGAATCCTGCCGTCCTCTGGTAAAAGATAGAGCAGCTGCTCTCCACCTTGAGGGAGCCGTCCTCCCCCTCGTAACTGTACCGCCCCAATACCACCAGATCCTTCATGCCGTCCCCGTCCACATCCCTGCAGGAGATCCCCCGCGGCGAGTACAGGTTGTCATAGTCCCCCATGGGCTGGAGGCACCAGACGATCTCCCCCTCCTCGTTGACCAGATAGATCATAAAAAAATCGTAGGAGGACAGGTGAAAGACCCCGGGAACCACGGAAAGCCGCCCCAGCTTCTCAAAATTTCGGGTGTAATGCAGCTCCTCTATAATGGAAAATCCGTTCTCCTTAAGCTCGTCCAGCGTGGTCGCCGTATAGAGAAATTCCGCGGAATTGCCATCCCTCACATAGGAGATGATACAGCCGGCGCTCTTGTTCATGTCGAACCGGTTGATCTTGTCCGAGATACGCCAGTCCCGATAAAAGGTTCCATCCGCCTGAAACAGCACATCCCCCACCTTGTACGCCTTGCCCGCATATTCGCCGGTGTCGTTCACGCATCTGGTGATCAGCACGATATCCGTCAGCCCGTCCGTATTCACGTCCACAAAAGCCACCGCGGCCAAATCCCGCGTGGGCTGCTCCAGCTGTCCTCGGATCCGGTAGTTGGTCTCCAGCTGATTCGTCTTGTACAAGACCGTCCCTTCCGCATCCGCCAGAAAGACCGCCAGCCGGTGATAGGTTTTGTCAAAGGCGGCCAGAAAAGAAATCTCCTCCTCCCCGAAGGACTCCATGACCACGGGATAGGTCTGCTCTGCGACAATGTCATAGCCTTCCTTTGCCAGGTCGTCCACCGTCCGGATGGAGGAAAAACGCCTCTCATAGACCTGATAATCCGAAATCAGCTCCTTTACCGCAAGCTCCTCCTCACTTTCCCTCTCGGGATCGGCCTGCGCCGCATACGACGGCATACAGACGGTAAGGAGAAGAACGAGACAGACGACGGCCCCCGCCGTCCCTTTATAGCTTCTCAAGGCTCTCACCTCCTAAAAATCTCCGGCTCCCGCAGCCTACATATGGATCAACACATACCCGTCCTGCTCCACGACAGAGCCCCTGAGGGGCCACCTGGGCAGGCTGTCCCCCATTTCTTTGGCCTCCTTCAGGATCTCGGAATCCGTGATCGTCTGAAAGGTATGTCCGTGCATACTTAAGAAACGGATCATCTGGCCGTTGGTTCCGTCAAACGCGTCCAGCCCCCATTGGATAAACGGGTTCTGAGCCTCCCCGATAAAGCTGTAGCCGTAGGGCGTAAAGTATTTTTCCTTCAGATGGGGGTCAATGGGATCCGTGAGCCTTACGATCCATCGGTACTGCCAGGAACCGTACCCGATATAGTACGCTTTGGTAAATTCGTAGGGGACGTCGTAATGCCCCGTAAAGACCACGGGCATCTCCGACCCGTACTCCCGCTCCACCTCGTAGGCCACCTGCAGCAGGACCTCCCTGGTCTGTTCGTACTTCATATGATTGTTGTAAAAGCTCTGATTCATCTCCGCCGCCTGGTTGTAGACCAGGACCGCCGACACGGCCAGCACGGCGTATTTCAGATATCCGCGCCTCCTGCTCAACGCATAGTACGCCAGAAAGACCCCAAACGCCGTAAAGAAGGGGAGGTATTGGCAGGAGCGGTACAGGGTGACCTGCGCGCCCGCCAGGGTGAGTAAGAACGGGACAAAGAGCATCCCCGCCACAAGCGCCGGATACCAGATATTTTTCCGCTTCACAGCCATTGCAAACGCCAGTCCCCCCACGCAGCAAACCGCCGCCACATAGCCGGTGACCGGCAGATAGCACACCGCATTCACATAGTACACCAGCCAAAAACGCTTTGCCAGCATCAGAAAGGTATTCCACCCGTCCCTTCCCCGAAAGAGCACCAGCATCTCCGACAGCCCTCTCTGGGCCTTCAGACCTACCACCCCATGCAGGTCAAAGACCTCCGTCAAAAACAGGATCATGCCCTCCCGAAAAAGGACGCAGGCCGCCGCGGTCAGGGCGCCGACCGCCGCCCCTCTGAAAAGCGGAAGAAGCTTCGGCTCCTCCGCTCTGCCGACCCCGCGCAGAAAGAGGATCACCAGGATCCCAAGAAGATACAGGATCAAAAAAGATTCGTAGCAGCCGACCGCCGCCCAGATAAACAGAAAGCTGCCCAAATAATAAGGCCAGTTCCTCCCCTCCCTGCGAAGCGTCCTCTCAAAGCAGAGAAGGGAGAGCGCCGTCAAAAGATAGCCGAGCCCCACTCCGTCATGGTAGTAATAAATAAAGACCTCGCTGATAATTGGATTGGAGAGGAACACACAGGCAAAAAGCACATAGCCTGCGGCCTTTCCTGACTGCCCCCCCAGACACCTCTTGAGCAGCACACAAAACAGCGTCGCCCCCAGCGTCAAAAACAACACACCGACCAGTTCTAACAGAAACGGCGCGTATTCCGCCATATGAAAAACCTTGTTCAGCAAAAAGACGGTCCATCTGCCCATCACTACCTCCAGACCGTCCTGGAGGTAAAGCTCCACCGCCGTGTCGTCGATTCCGATGCTCGGCGTCACCACGCGAAATCCATAGCTGAAGACCGCGGTGAGGATCACCAAAATCGTATATTGAGGTTTCTTAAGAAACCATAGGGTCTCATTCCAGATCTGCTTCCAGTACTTTTCCCCGTTCATCGCCGCTCTTTCTCCTTACGGTAATACACTTATAATAACACACATATAATAACACACTTATGATAACATAGTACAGCTTATTATACATGTATAATTTCCTTGTCAATCTTTTTGGCACTCTTGTGCTCTCTATTTCCTTTTCGATTCCTGAGCGGCTCTGATAATCGCGCATATCATGTTTCCGATCATTCCCACCCAAATTACAATCGCTGAAACGGAAATCCAATCCGGATCCCTATCTCCAAACACTGCTATCGTCAATGGAACAGCCGCCATAACCTGAACCAATACAAAGATAATTTGCAGCACATAAACTTTACTCATACGGTTTTGTTTTCTCCCTTGCAAACGCTGATGGTTATAAGATTTATTTCTCATTATTTATCATCTTATTTATCTTCTTATTTATCACTTAATAACTTTTATATTTTAACGAGAAAAACCTGTAACCATTATAACATATTATGGACAGGGCAGAAAGAACGGATTGAAATATGTTTTTATTCATTATAAGTTCAAAACCTTATTTCAGCAATTCTTCCGACAACCGCATAATTTCCGGTGCGAGGCGCGCCCTCTTACGTTTTACCATATGAGTATAAATCGGGTAAGCGGCAGCCACGCCGATGATGCCGAGGACACCGATGATAATGCCGAAAATGAAATAGGTTTCCCATTCCGGAAGCATCGTGCAGCACATTCCTACGCCAAACAGCAGGACGCTGACAATTCCGTCGATCAACGATATGATCGTTGCGGCTCTTGTTGTACTGGCATCCAATCGTCGAAGCTGTTCCATAGAAATTTCCTCTTTCGTTGGCGCGGCATATTTGTCCCTTATTTTTTTGATTTCTTCCTGTTCCTTTGCGGAATAGGTGTAGGAAAAAGTTTCGTTTTTTTCTTCCATGACGGATCACTCCTTTTTCAATTCTTTATTCGCTCTGTAAATCATAAAAACCGCCATACCTATGACAATCGTGCAGACTCCGCCTCCCACAGCGCCGGTCATGGTTCTGCGAAATGCCGGATCGTCATCACCGCCAAACTGTGTCAGCATCGCAGTCGTCAGCGACAGAATAGAAACCAGCGCAGCAACCAGATTGACGGCTTTTGCCGCGGACAGGACAGGACTGTTATGACGGCGTGTCCGAACGACATTGACCGCAGCGGTGATCACTGCATAAAAGGCATAAAGTGCCATCGCATAAATCAGAATGCCCGGATACTGAAAACCTCTGTTCTGATGAACGATAAATATGACAATGCCTGCAAGCGCCTGATTCATAATCAATAAAATAAAGCCGCATAGACGGTAACGGCGAAATGCTGCATCTCTGTCATTCTCTGACTTATACCGGATTAGGAACAGACGCATGACAGCCAGCAGGATATAGTAAACCGCAAGTGCGATAAACCATGCGGAGCTGTAATAAATGCCTGCGGACAG
>CANRLX010000027.1 GCA_947631615.1 uncultured Acetatifactor sp. | reverse complement strand
GTGCACAGTCAACTGCGGAGCCGGAGGGGGTCAGCTGGAACATATTGTCCTCCTTGGTCACCTCGGTCACCGCGATTCAGGGAGTGCTGGTGACAGCGCCCAGGATCATCTGTGCGCCCCAGTCCTTCAGATTATTGTATGCGTTTACGGCCTTCTCCGCATCGTGCTCGTCATCCTGGAAGTTCAGCTCCAGCTGATAGCCGTTCACGCCGCCTGCGGCGTTGATCTCGTCAACCGCGATCTGTGCCGCGTTTCTCACGTTGGTGCCATAGATGGCAGCCGCGCCGGTGATGGGGCCGATACCGCCGATCTTGAAGGTTCCCTCTGCGGAAGCGGAACCGTTTGCTGCAGAGCTGGCAGCCGCACTGCTCTCACCGGAAGCGCTCTCCGTAGATGCGGCGCTGCTCTCGGTGTTGCCGCTATTGCCGCAGCCGGCCATAGCAAGCACCATAGCGGAAGCAACGACAATGCTCAAAAGCTTTTTCATTTTCATAATTGTCTCCTCCTTTTCTAATTGTATACAAAAATAAAGTTATACAATTACTACTTGCGAATTATACTAAGTCACGGGAATTTTGTCAATGTTTTTTTGAAAAAAGTTAAAGGCGGGTATAAAAATGTTTCTCAGGGGGAAAATAGCTACTGTGCAACTAATCATATGAAAAGGAAAAGAGGAATGGAAAATGGACAATAAGTATTTAAACGCTACTGCACTGACCATTGCCATCGTTGGTGCCATCAACTGGGGCCTGATCGGTATTTTCCGCTTCGACCTGGTTGCATTCATCTTTGGCAATATGTCCTGGATCTCCAGAATCGTGTATATCGTGGTGGCTCTCTGCGGCCTCTATCTTCTCACATTCTATATGCACCTGGCAGATCGCGGAAACAGCACCAGCAACGGCTGAGTGGGCTGAAAATGAAAAAGGGCAGAAAACGGCGAAAACCGTTTTCTGTCCTTTTTCCCGCCCCTTTTTTTCTGCCGCGGCGCTTCGTCACCGAAAGTTCTCCACGTCCACCTGCTTTCCGTCTCCCCAGATCCGCTCTAAGTCATACAAAAGCCGGTTTTCCTTGTCAAAGATATGGACGATCACATCTCCAAAATCCAACAGCACCCAGTTTGCCGTATCGTACCCTTCCACCTGTTTTGCGGGATAGCCCGTTCTCCCCAGCCTCTCCTGCACATTGTCGCAGAGCGCCTGGATCTGGTTTCTGCTGTTTCCTCCGGCAATGATAAAATAATCCGCGATCACCGTCACCTGACTGATATCGATAATGCGGATATCCTCCGCCTTTTTCTCCTCCAGGGCCGCGACCGCAAGCTTCGCCATCTCCATCGAATGATTCTCCATCTGTTCTTCCTTTCCTTTTTGTGTGCCCTTCTGCGCCCCCGCGCCTGCCGCTTCTAGTCCTCTCCGTTATCCGCACGGCTTCCCTTTCTGCGGCCAAGCTCCCTCTGATAGTAATCGTAGGTCTTTCTCGTCATGGGGTCGATCTCCCCTCCGCTCTCCTGCAGATAATCCAGGGTGTCCCCCAGGATCTTAAGCAGCGCCTGGTCCAGATCCACAAAGGCAAGCCTGCGGATCTCCTTTAGATTGGGCGCCTGCTTTCTTCCCGGCTCAATGTAATCCGAGACAAAGATGATCTTTTCCAGCGCGCTCATGCAGGGCCTTCCCGTGGTGTGGTTCAATATGGCGTTGACCACGTCGGGGTCTGTCACACGGTACTCGTCCATAGCCAGAAAGCTTCCAACCTTGGCGTGCAGCAGGAAAGGATTCCGCCTCTCGATCTCGTTGATCCCGATATTGTGCTTCCGGCAGATCGAGAGCCGCTTCTCATCGGACATACACTTTGCGCAGTCATGCAAAAGTCCGGCGATCTGGGCGTTCTTTATGGAAACGTCGTAGCGCATAGCCAGCGCCGCCGCCGTGTAAGCCACCCCCAGCGTGTGCTCGTAGCGCTTGGCGTCCAGCGTCTTCTCCATCGCCTTTCTGATTTTTTTCAGATCATTATCCTTCATTTTCATAGAAACCCTTACCCTCTATATAGTCTGCCACCACTTCCGGAACCAGATACCGCACGTTTTTGCCCTCCCTCACGCGGTCCCGGATCAACGTAGAGGAAATGGCAAGGCTGGGAAACGGCATCAGGATAATATCGGCCCCATACTTTTCCTCAAGCTCCGCGATCTTCTCCCGCATCTTCCTCTCGGAGGAGCCCCCGCGCCCAGCCGCAATGATCCGGCAGTTTGCGAAGATCTTCTCGGGACAGTGCCAGGTCTCGATGGCAAAAAGGCAGTCGGCTCCGAAAATAAAGTAAAATTCATCCTCCGGATTCTCCGCTCTCAGCTGTTCTATGGTATCGCAGCTGTAGCTGTACCCTTCCCTCTTGGTCTCAATGTCGAGACAGCGCATCCTGTCGTTGTTGGCCACCGCCAGAGACACCATCTGAAAGCGGTCCTCCGGCGGAACCATGTTCCGCTCCGTCTTCATATAGGAGCAGCCCGTCGGAACAAACCAGATCTCATCGAGCCGGTTCTCCTCCATCGCCCACTGGGCCAGCATCAAATGCCCCACGTGGACCGGATTAAAGGTTCCTCCCATAATTCCGATTTTACGCATAAAATCACTTCCCTTGCAAGATTAGTCTTTTCCCTTTCTGTCCGCTCTGGGCAGTTCAATGCTCGGTTTATCCCTGTTTTGCCGGTACAGGATGATCCGCTTGCCGATGACCTTCACCACGGTGGAATGGGTTCTCTCCGCCAGCATCCCGGCGATCGCCCTGGGATCGTCCGCACAGTTTTTCAGGACCGCTATTTTAATCAGCTCATTGTTGTGAAAACACTCGTTCACCGCCTCCGTGATCTCAGGCGTTATGCTGGCTTTGCCCACCTGAAAGACGGGGTCGATATTGTTTGCCAGGCCCATCAGATAGGCCCTCTGCTTGCTTGTAAGATCCATAGATTTCCTCTCCCTGATTCCTCTCTTCCAAAGCCCTCCGAAAAACGCCCTGTCACTTAAAATACTCGAAGGAAAGACCGTACATGCGCACCGTATCGCCCTCCTTGACGCCGAGAGCCTCCAGCTCCTCCAGGACGCCGTTTTCCTTCAGGAAATTCTGGAAGAAGCGAAATCCCTTCTCACTCTCCAGATTGGTATAGCCCAGCATTTTCTCAATGCGGGGCCCCTCCACCACATATTCGTCCGCCTCCCTGTCATAGACGACGGTATAGGGCTCGCCGGCGGTGTCCATATGCTCCTCCGGAAAATACTCCTGCTCAAAGACGGTGATCTCCTGGCCGATGGCATCCAGCATTTCCCTCACATAATACAAAAGCTCCTTCACTCCCTGGCCACTGACGGCGGAGATCGGAAATACCCGAACGCCCCTCGGCTCAAACTCCGCGCGGATCGCCTCCACGGGGCCGAAATCCCCGTCGCCTATGGCGTCTATCTTGTTGGCGGCAATCACCTGGGGCCGTTTGGCAATCTCCGGATTGTAAGCCTCCAGCTCCCGATTGATGGCGTAGATATCCTGAACCGGATCGCGCCCCTCCGTGCCGGCGGCATCCACTATGTGGATGATCAACTTGGTCCGCTCGATATGGCGCAGGAACTCATGCCCCAGCCCCACTCCCTCGGAGGCGCCCTCGATCAGGCCCGGAATGTCCGCGATGACAAAGCCGGCGGCGCCCTCCAGGTCCACCACGCCCAGATGGGGATTCAGGGTGGTAAAATGGTAGTTTGCGATCTTGGGCCTGGCATTGGACACGCGGGACAGGAGGGTGGATTTTCCCACGTTCGGAAATCCCACCAGCCCTACGTCCGCGATCACCTTAAGCTCCAGCAAAAGCTCCAGCTCCTTTGCCGGCTGTCCCGGCTGTGCGTACTTCGGGGCCTGCATGGTGGCGGTGGCGTAGTGCTGGTTGCCGTTTCCGCCTCTCCCGCCCTTAAGAAGGACGTATCTCGTATTGTCCCCCGACATATCCGTGATCACCTGGCCGCTTTCCGCTTCCCGTATCACGGTTCCGGCAGGAACACGTATAACGATATCCTCGCCGTTTTTGCCGCGGCAGTTTTTCTTGCCGCCCGGTTCGCCGTCTCCGGCCCTGTACTTTTGAATGTGCCGGAAGTCGGTCAGCGTGTTCAGCCCCTCGTCCACCTCAAAGATCACGTCCCCGCCGTGGCCGCCGTCCCCGCCGTCAGGGCCGCCGTTTGGGACAAATTTTTCACGCCGAAAGGAGACGTGGCCGTCTCCACCCTTTCCGCTTCTCACATAGATTTTTGCTCTGTCTGCAAACATTGCATCTCAACCTTTCTCGGATCCCTGCAAACGAATCCTCTCTACTGGAAAAGGCTTCAGGTGGCGCCTGAAGCCTTGATTGATTCGCAAATATGAGTCTTATTTCTCATCTACAGGATACACGGAAGCCTGTTTCTTGTCTCTTCCCTTTCTCTCAAAGCGAAGAACGCCGTCCACCAGCGCATACAGTGTGTCGTCTCCACCGATGCCCACATTCACGCCGGGATGGATCTTGGTTCCGCGCTGTCTGTAAAGAATATTTCCTGCCTTTACGAACTGTCCGTCAGCTCTCTTTGCACCTAATCGCTTGGACTCGGAATCTCTCCCGTTCTTGGTAGAACCGACTCCCTTTTTATGAGCGAAAAATTGAAGGTTCAAATGTAACATGGTCTACACCTCCTCTAATTTGATCTGCAAATACCTTTCCCCGTACTCTCTGCCGAGATTCTCCAGGTTGAACACCAGAGCGTCCATCAGGAGCACGGACTTTTCCTGCAGGGGTTCTTGAAAATCGCACCGGAGAAACCCGCTGGCTTCATTCTGCGCCACGTCAAGCTTCTCTCCCGCCAATTCCTGAAGCGCGTTGACCGTCCCGATCACCAGCGCCGATATGGCAGAGCAGAGGATGTCCGGCTCTCTTCTAAACATCCTGCGCCTTGCGTACCCCGCATGTCCCATACACACAAAGCCTCTGTACTGACCGTCCTCACTTTTGTGAATGATAACCGTAGTCATTACGCGTTGATCTTGTCGATCTTGACCTGGGTGTATGCTTGTCTATGACCGTTCTTTTTGTGGTAGCCGGTCTTTCTCTTGTACTTGTATACAATGACCTTCTTCCCTCTTCCCTGATCCAGAACGGTAGCGGAAACCGTTGCCTTGGCAACGTCTGCTCCCACCTTCAGGGTGTCGTCACTCACTGCGATCACCTGGTCAAAAGTAACAGTCTTTCCGGTCTCTGCGTCAAGCTTCTCAACCTTGATCACATCGCCCTCGGAAACCTTGTACTGCTTTCCACCTGTTGCAATAATTGCGTACATAATTAAGGCACCTCCTATTCATGAAGTCTGCGGAATGCTTCCTTCATTTACTCGCTAACTTTGGTGCCGCCCGTCTGCGCGGACAGACTTCAACCTAGTTATGCGGCATACCGTAGTATCATAGCATGAGGTGCCTTAAAATGTCAATACATTATTTATTTTTTTTCTCAAAATCCTCCACGTACTGGACGATCAGGCTGACCGTGCCCTCCACGCCGAGAACGCTGCTGTTGATGCAGAGGTCGTAGCTGTCGGCGCGGCCCCATTTCTTGGAAGAATAATAGTTGTAATAGCTCTGGCGCTGCTTATCCTTCTTGACGATCATGTCGCGGGCCTTATCCTCCTTTAAATCGTACCGCTCCATGATACGGCGCACCTTGCACTCCTCGTTCCCGTAGATGAACAGGTGCACACAGTTCTTATAATCCGCCAGCGCGTAGTCCGCACAGCGCCCCACGATCACACAGGGGCCCTCGTCAGCCACCTTTTTGATGGTGTCAAACTGCGCCAGAAACACCTTGTGGCTGATCGGCATATCCACAAAGGAGGAAGCGTTGTAGCCAAAGGAATAGGTGTCCATCACCAGATTGTACAGGAAGGAATTGGTCGGCCTCTCGTCGTGATTCTGAATCATCTCCTCGCAAAAGCCGCTCTCCTTCGCCGCACGGGTCAGAAGCTCCTTGTCATAACATTTGATTCCAAAATATTCCGCGACCTTCTCTCCGATCTCGTGCCCACCGGAACCAAACTGACGTCCAATCGTAATAACAGTATTCATACGCACATCCTGCCTTTCCTCACGGTATAAAATAGACCGAGCACAGCGCGCCGCTGTCTGACTATTCAACTATATTATACGCCGTTTTCTATAAATTTGCAACTAATTCCGCAGCTGCCGCCTACCTGGATTCGATATCCCTGACGATGGGTTCCACCTGGGACAGCATATTCGCCATATCGCCGAACATGGTGCTCTTGGTGGTGCCCAGCTCGTTCGCCTTGGCGATATGCCCCATCACCCTCTGGTACTGGTTCTCCGTGCGGGAGAAGGTCTGATTGACCTCGTTCAGCTCTCTCTCGGAGGAGGTGATCGCCTCCCCGATCCTGGACTGCACATCCTTCGCGCCCTCGGCGGCCGCCGTGATCTGATCGAACACCGCGTAGGTGGCATCCACCTCCTCCAGGCTCTTTCCCAGCGCCTCGCTGGAGATCTCGATGCTGCCGTTCAGCTTCTCCGTTCCCACCTGCACGTCGTTGATGCTGATATCCACCGTGTTCACCAGATCCTTGATCTCGTTGGCGAGCTTCTTGACCTCGTCGGCGACCACCGCGAAGCCTCTTCCCTGTTCACCGGCGCGCGCCGCCTCGATGGAAGCGTTCAGCGCCAGCAGATTCGTCTGGTTGGCAATGGAGACGATCTTCTCCATGCACTCCTTGATATTCTGCACGGAGCTCTGGAAATCCGCGAAGGTGTTCTGGATCTCCGTAAAATGCTCCTGCACCTGGCCGGAGCTCTCCTTCAGTCCGCCCACCTGCCGCTGCGCCTGCTCCACGGAGTCGTCGATATTCTGCTTCACCGCCGCAAACTGCTCCGAGATCTCTCCCACCTGCACGAACCGGTCGCGGAAATTTTCCATCCTGGACTTCAGCTCCCCGTCCTCCCTCAGCACCTCGTTGAAGGACAGCTGTACCTCCCTGAGCTCCTGCAGGGAGTCCACCTCCTTGGAGACGAGCTGCTTTCGGTAGTCCTCCAGACTGTGTGCCACATGGACGAGAGGATAATAGTCCGGCTTCGGAGCGCTGACAACGAGCTGCGGTATCTTCTTTTTCTCAAACATGACTTCTACCCCTTTCTATCTCACCTACTCAAACACCACACAGGTCATGGTCTGATTGAGGAACTGATCGTTATAGTGCTCTCCGTAGCCAAAGAGTCCCGCATGACCGGGAAGAGCTCCCATGGTGTCCAGATACTTCTGCAGATCGCCGTTCTGTGAGAATAACAGATAGCGGAACAGACAGTTTACGGAGAATACGGCGGATACCCGCGAGAAATCCTTTTTGATCTGGGCGACCGTCTCTTTCGCGATGGAGAGATAATCGCGGATCTCCAGGATCGTCAGCACGTCCGAGTCGTTTACGGGGCGGAAGCAGGAAAGGGTGTTGCCTATGGGCTCCTTGATGGAGATAATGCACATGTCCTGCCCACTGACCTTGCCCAGCGGATTCTTAAAGGTCTGGGACTCCACGTCCTTGTCGCTGATCTGAAGGATATCCCTGTAGACCTGCTTTGCCGGCTTACCGTTCAGCTCTCCAATCACATAGTTGGCCTTGTCCGTCTTGGAGGCGATCAGGCGGTAATCGTCCCGGGGCTGATAGATGTTCTCCTTGTAGATCTTGACCTTCCCGCCGTTGTTTTTCACCAGGGCATATGCCACCGCATCCTGATAGATCCTGCCGTTTACGGAGACCTTTCCGGCATCGCCGGTGCCGCCCATCAGGGGGATCTTTCTGCTGTTTAACGCGCTGTACATGGTGGTCAGCACGCAGGCGTCGTTGCCGGAGCAAAAGTCAATGCAGACGGTATTCTGGGAGGCCGCGCCCACCTTTTCCATATCGCTCTGCAGTCTCCGGATGTACTTGACCGGCATGGTGGACACCTGTTCCAGAACGTTTGCCGTCGCCGTGACACCCTCCGTGTACGCGACTACGCCGACGCCCTTCTCCACCACATTCCTGTCGTAGCTCATGGCGATACACCCAATGCTGGGGACCCCCGGAAACGCCGTCTCAAGCTGCGTCACATGGGCTTCAAACTGGTCGGCGTTCGACATAAGGAGGAGGAGGGAAGGGGAGGTGATCCCCCGAATCGCTTCCTGCAGATCTCCTCGCTGACTGGATCCAAAAAGCTGTTTCATTTTCGGTTTGTCTCCTTTTCTCTAAAGTTTTTCCTCAGAACCGTTGCGCAGGCGGAAAAGAAGCTTCTGCCCGCCGATAATATCTTTCTATCTTTTCACACTTTGACTACCATAATTGTACCATACCGCACCCGAAAAGAAAAGGAGGAAAAACGTCACGGGTCCTACCACCGGTAAACGGCATCTTCGCCCTTCCACGCAACGAAGCGCGTTATCTCCGTCTTATTTTTTCTGCCGCAAAAGCTCGATCAGGCGCACAAAATACTCCGGCAGCGGCGCTTCTGCCAGGATATATTCTCCGGTGGAGGGATGTACAAATCCAAGGGTCATCGCGTGGAGCGTCTGGCCGGTCAGGCGGAAAGGGCATTTTCTGCCCGAGTACACCTCGTCCCCCAGAAGCGGGTGCCCGATGCTCGCCATATGCACCCGTATCTGATGGGTGCGGCCGGTCTCCAGCACGCACTCGATGTACGAATATCCGTCAAAGCGTTCCAGCACCCTGTAATGGGTCACCGCCCGCCTCCCATTCCGCTCGTTCACCGCCATCTTCTTCCGGTCTGTGGGATGTCTGCCGATGGGCTTGTCCACGGTGCCCTCGTCCTCCTTCAGCACGCCATAGCAGACGGCGCGGTAACGCCGATCGATGCTGTGCTCCCTTAACTGCTCTGCAATGGCGTTGTGGGCAAGGTCATTCTTACAGACGATCAGCGCGCCCGTGGTATCTCGGTCAATGCGGTGGACGATGCCGGGGCGCATCACGCCGTTGATGCCGGAGAGCTCCTTCCCGCAGTGGTACATCAGCGCATTCACCAGCGTGCCGCTGTAATGTCCGGCGGCGGGATGCACCACCATCCCCTTGGGCTTATTGACCACGATCACGTCCCGATCCTCGTAGAGGATGTCCAGCGGTATCTCCTCCGGCTCGATAGCCGGCTCCACCGTCTCCGGCAAAAAGAAAGCCACCTCGTCATCCGTTCTCACGCGGCAGCTTCCCTTGACAGGCTTGTCATTGACAGACACCTTCCCGTCCCGAATCAGTTTTTGGATGAAGGAGCGGGACAGAGAATCTACAAGCATACTGACACACTTGTCAACTCTTTCACCCTCCAGCTCCTCCGTTATCTGAAAGCGAAATTCGTCCATGTTCCTACCCGTCCTACTTTACCTCGCGATAGCGGTTCTGCTTGAATTTCAAAAACTCCAGGTCGCTCTCCTTGTACACAAAGAGAAACAGCAAAAACAGGCTCACCGTTGCCACCACAATGTAGATGTCGGCCACGTTGAAGATCGGATAGTTGATCAGGATAAAGGAGATAAAATCCACCACGTAGTCAAACCGGAACCTGTCCAGCATATTGCCGAGACCGCCGGCAATGACCATGGACAAAAGTATATGCACAATGACAAATTTCCTTTTCTCCGGAAGGCGAAACAGGAAAAACAGAATCACCATCAGAAATACGATCCCCACGAACAGAATGAAAAACTTTTGGTTCTGGAGCATCCCGAAGGCGGAGCCTCTGTTTTCCAGATACTGCAGCTCCAGCGTCCCGTCGATCAGCACATAGGCAGGACTGTCCTTCAGATACAGAATGGCTAACTTTTTGGTGTACTGGTCAAAACAGAGCAGTCCCACAATAATAAACAAATCCAGGATCAGCATGATCCCTCTCTTGATTTTTCTCTTTTTAAGCATGGGCATCCTCTTCATTAAAGTTGATCTCATCGACGGCGGCCAGGATCTCCTCGTCTGTGACGGTCTGGTCGATCACGGCCTTACCGATTTTTTTCAGCAAGACAAACCGGATTTGGTCCGCCCTCATCTTCTTGTCCGACTTGGTCAGGCGCAGGATCGCTTGCGGATCCAGATCGTCCACGGAGATCGGAAGATAAAAGGGCACAAACATATCGCGGATCTCATAATATTCCTCCATGGTGAGAAGCTCCTTCTTCCAGGAGATGAAGGCGGCCGCCACGATCCCAAGCGCCACGCACTCCCCGTGAAAGAGCGAAAATTCTTTGTATTTCTCGATGGCGTGTCCTATGGTGTGGCCAAAATTCAAGAGCGCTCTCTCCCCCTGCTCCGTGGGATCCTTCTCCACCACCAGCTTCTTTATGGAGCAGCTTCGCATCAGCATCTCCTCCAGGGTATCCGGATCCCGCTCACAGATCTCATACATTTTCTCAATCAGCCACTCGTAGAACACGGCATCCCGAATGAGCCCATGCTTCATGACCTCCGCAAAACCGGAGAAATATTGGCGGTCGTCCAGCGTCTTTAACGTTTCCACGTTCATGTACACCAGACGCGGCATCTTGAAAGCGCCCACCATGTTTTTGTAGCCGTCAAAATCCACGCCCGTCTTTCCGCCGATCGAGCTGTCCGTCTGGGCCAGCAGCGTGGTCGGGATCTGCACGAAGTCGATCCCTCTCAAGTAGGTGGCCGCCGCGTAGCCGGTCAGATCCCCCACAACGCCCCCGCCCAGGGCAAGCAGCATATCCTTTCGGTCGAATCCCTCCTCGATCAGAAATCGGTAAACGCCCCTCACCGTGTCCAGCGTCTTGTTTTCCTCACCGGCGGGAAACACATACTTCACCGCCTTCCGGCACTGGCCGGAGATCAGTCCCAAAACCTCCTCGCCGTACAGCTCGTCCACCTTGGAATCCGTCACAATGCAAAGCTTTTTTTCTTTTGCGGAAAGCTCCTCAAGCTCCTCCCGCAGTCCCTCAAAAGATCGGGTAAAAACAATGTCATAGCAAGGCTTTTTCTCATACAAAACAGACATTCTCTGTGCCACGATAAACTCCCTTCCGAAACGCCGACAGCAGGCGCTCCTCTGTACCTCTCATTATAGTACATCCCATTATATAAGTGGGCAGCACGCCACACGCGAACTGCCCTTTGGTCTCTATCCTCTCACTTTTATGATCGCATTTCCCAGGAATCCTCTTCCATGCTCTCCCTTTCAGGAATCCTACTTTCTACTTCCATGCTCTCACTTCTAAAAATCTTGCTTCCACGCTTTCTGCTACAATCTCATTTCCGGAAACCGCCTCTCAATGCAAATCGGCAGCTTTGTTTTTATATCCTTCCGGCTTCCCGTCCTCTGCCTCCTACAGGCCGGTGTTTAGCGTATCCAGAGAGCCCGTCCCAAAAATATCCTGAAAATCGCCGGAAATATCTACGCTGGCGGGAGTGATGATAAAGATATAGTGGGATATCTTCTGCAGATTGCCGCTGATGGCAAAGCAGGAACCGGAAGTAAAGTCAATAATGCGCTGTGCCACATCCACGTCAAGCCCCTCGAGATTTAACACCACCGTCCGGTTGGCCAGCAGAGTCTCCGTGATCTCTCTGGCGTCCTCCACGGAGTTTGGCTTGATCACACAGACCTCCATGCCGCTTCCGGGCATCCTTCTCACAGTGGACTGACGGATCGGCGTAACCTTGGGCTGCGGCGTCCTCCTCGCCGGCTTTTCCTCCTCGCCGGCATCTTCCTTGACCTGCTTTATCTTAGACGCCCTTCTGGGTGCCGGAGCTTCCTCCTCTTCATCATCCAGATAGTCGTCATCTACATAATCGTCCTCATCCTCGTCGTTCAGCTTCATGTAATTTAAGAACTTATCCATAACACCCATTTCTATAGTCTCCTTTTTATGACGGCTGCTCTCGGCTGTAGTCCCTCTCGCCGAAGATCCCCGTGCCGACCCTCACGCAGGTGGCTCCTTCCTCCACAGCTGCCACGTAATCGCCCGTCATTCCCATTGACAACACGTTCATAGTAACATTATCAACGTTTTCTCGCATTATGTCAACAGACAAATGCCTTAATTTTTCAAAAATTTCTCGATTTTCTTCGGGTTTTTCCACAAAAGGAGCGATCGTCATCAGTCCCCTGATCCGGATCCCGGGAAGTCCGGAGATCTCCTTCACAAGCGGGATCACGTCCCCCGGCGCCACGCCAAATTTGCTCTCCTCCCCCGCCACATTGACCTCGATCAAAATATCCACCGAGACATCCTGCTTCACGGCCTCCCTGCTGATCTCCTCCGCCAGCCGATAGGAGTCCACACTGTGGATCAGACAGACCTTCCCGACGATATACTTCACCTTGTTTCGCTGCAGGTGCCCGATCATATGCCATCTCACATCCTCCGGCATCTGTGGGATCTTGTCCATAAGCTCCTGGACCTTGTTCTCTCCAAAATCCCTCGCCCCCGCCTCATAGGCTTCCCTCAGCATCTCCACCGGCTTGGTCTTGCTCACCGCGATGAGCGTCACCTCGCTTACGTCCCTTCCGGCGCGCTCACAGGCCGCCTGAATTTCACTCTCCACATGCCTCAGATTCTCTCTTATCATACTAAAAACCCCTGCCTTACTGTCCTTTTATGTTTTGCGGGCTGGATGCCGGATCCGCGGTTATTCATTGATAAACTGATCGTCCTTCACCGACTCCGCGTCCATCACGATATAGTCATACACGTTCAGACCGTACTGTGTGTTCGCCTTCACGATCGAGTACTCGTCATTCTGATAAAGAATATTGATCTCCTTAAAATCCGCATACCCCTTGTTCATATTGTAAACCCCGATCAGGGTCGCCCTCTCGCTCACCACAAACGTGGTCTGCCGGTCCATCGCGTACAGGATATCCCCCGCGTTTAAGATAGAGGGATCCAGATAATATTTCTTTTCGGCGCTGTTGTAGCCGTAGAAGTCCGTCGCCACAAACTCTATCGTGATCGTGCCGTCCTCCATATACGACTGGCGGTAGACGCCGTTTTGTCCGTCCCGCTCCTCCAGCGACACAAACTCCTCCGGAACCAGGAAAAACTCCTTCTCCACAATAGCGGAATTAGGGATCTTAAGCCCTTTTTCCTCCTCCAGGATCAACTCGATATCCAAAAAGCGGTCCGCCACAAACGTCACCATGGAGTTGGTAAAGTCCAGCTTTAAGTAGGTGCCGTCGCTGTTGTTGAGGAGGGAGACCTTCCCCCACGCCTCGTACTGGTTCTTCAAAAAGCGCACCTTGATGTAGTCCTCCTGCGAAAGCTCCTCGCCCCGCTCCGGATCGATGGGAAAGACCACCGACCAGTTCTCGTTGGTGGAAAGCTTGTACACCGCGTCCCCCTCCGCCGCCAGCTCATTGCTGATCATCTGGTTCTTCTCGTAGTGATCCTCGTCAAATACCTCCTTCGTCACCGCATCCGGCGTCAGATCCTCATACCCGTCCGTCCAATAGGCGACCACACCCGTGTCGGCGGCGTTTCTAAAATTGACCACATTGGTCACTCCCTCCACGCCGCTCATGTCATTGATGCTCTGGAGCATATTGCCGTTTGCCAGCTTCAAAACCGTGTTCTTGAGAGAAAATTTGAAGTCGTAGGTGCTGTCAAAATGATGGCTGTCATATCCGCGCATAAAGTTTACGATCTCGCTTCTAAACTCCGCAAGCTCCCGCTCGCTCAGCGCGTTTTCCCCAAGGCTTAAGCTCTCCAGATACTCGTTCAAGCGCCCTGTCTCGTCCACCGTGTACACCAGATCCCCCTTGGCCACACGCTCGCCCTCCCTGGCATAATAGTTGACGTAGCCCGCAGAATCCGCGGTGACCACCGTCTCCTGCCTGAGAGCGATCCCCCGATAAATATTGTTCGCCGTGAGAGACCCCTCCCTCACCTCGTAGCGCATCACCGGATTGGAACGGAAATACAAAAACACGCAGGCGACCACATAGATAAATATGATGACAAAAATGATCATCCCGATATTAAGGTTTAACGGTTTGCGGTACTTCCTGATCTTTCTGACATTTCTGCCCGCCTGTTTCTTTTTCTGTGCCAACGCTTCTAAGCCTCCAACATACTAAGGAAAAGCCCCGGACCACGCCCGAGACTTTTCCATTTTTCCGCTTCTGCCCTTGCAGCCGTTTTCTTGTCCACTTCCCACTTCTGGCTTCTCATTTTCTCATTTCTATTTCCAAATTCTGCCTACAGAGCTACCAAAACCTTATCCTTCACTGCCGCGGGAAGCTCCTCCTCGTCCATGGAAACGCTGAGAATAAAGTCAACCTTAAACTCCTCGCTTATCTTCTCCAGCTTCTCCACCGTAGGGGTGATATCCTGTCCCTCCAGCCTGGAGATCTTCAAAAAACCGTCAAAATACATCTGCTGCAAATCATGATCCTGAGAGAGGATTCCACACACAAAACCGATAAACTCACTGCTGTTCTCAATCAGATAACGGGAGACATCGATCAGACGCACCCTGTTGTTCAGCTCATACATATGATCCTTGTTTTTATCCAGATATACAATGTTGCCGGAAGCGTTCTTTACCTCGTTATTTACCTTGTCCAAGAGCTGCTTCGTCTTTCCCTTTCCTTTTCTGCCTACAATAAATTGAACCATGTGGAAATCCTCCTATATGTATTCTTGTGATAACGTTAGAACTCTCTGTTTTTATTATAGAGTATCCCCCTGTAAAAAACAACCTTTATTTGTTGATTTGCCCCAACAAATCCGTCATCTTTGCATAGAGGATGTCCCCTGTCTCCGCCTTCAGGATCACAGAGATATAGGGCGCGCCCGCCGCGTCCCTGGCGAGCAGGACCAGACAGGATCTGGCGGCGTTTGTCGTCCCCGTCTTTCCTCCGATCACCGTGACGCTCTCGGGAGAATCATATTTTCCGCTCAAAAACTGGTTGGTGGTGTTGATCGAGGCCGGTTTTTCCGCGCCGTTTCGATCGTAATAGGTGGTCTGGTAGCTGGTCATATGGATGATTTCGCTGAAGGTATCGTATTTGACCGCCTCGTTGAAGATCAGGTACATATCATACGCCGTCGTGTAATGCTCGTCGTCGGACAGACCGTGAGGGTTCACAAAATGCGTGTTGGTCGCGCCCAGCCGCAGCGCCTCTCGGTTCATCATATCCACAAACTCCTCCACGCTGCCGCCGATGTTCTCCGCGATGAGCATCGCCACATCGTTTGCGGAATACATCAGCAGAAAGTGAAGCGCCTGGTCCAGCGTCATCGTATCGCCGCTCTTTAGACCCAAAAGCTGCGCGCCGGACTCCGTGATATTCACGGTGTTTGTGGCCGTGAGCACCTGATCCAGGGAGCCGTTTTCCAGCGCCACAAGGGCCGTCATGATCTTGGTCAGGCTGGCGGGATAGAGCCGTTCGTGCACATTTTTGGCATACAAAGCCTGCCGGTTGTTCAGGTCAAACAGCCCCGCGGCTTCCGCCTGGGACATATCCAGGGCCTCGTCGTCCACAATATCCTCCGTCACCACACAGAGATCCTCGGCAAAGGCCCCGGCCTTCTTTGTGCTGCTCACAGGAAGCACGTTAAAGCTGCTGATCTGCGCGGCCGCGCTGTATTCCATCTCGTAGGCCGGCCCGCCGCAGCCGGTGAAAAAGACCGCCGCCAGGCAGGACAAGCCCAATGCAATTATCCGTTTTTTATCACTTATACATTTCACGCCACTCTAAATCTCCCCTGTCCAGTGACTTGACCATCAGCTCTGCACTCGCAAGGTTGGTGGCCAGAGGAATGTTGTAGATATCACAGAGCTTCGCCAGATTGCTCACGCCCGGCTCATGTGGCTTTGGCGTCAGCGGATCCCTCAAAAAGATCACCAGATCTATCTGATTGTTCTCGATCTGGGCCCCGACCTGTTGTTCTCCCCCCAGGTGCCCGGCGAGGAATTTATAGACGTTTAAATTGGTCACTTCCTCGATCAGCCGCCCCGTCGTACCGGTGGCAAAAAGCTCATGCTTGCTCAAAATCCCCCGGTATGCAATACAAAAGTTCTGCATCAGCTTCTTTTTCGCATCGTGTGCGATCAGCGCAATGTTCATACATCTACCCTCTCTATACTAATGGTTAACTCCTCTTTGCCTGAAGCCTGACATTTAAAACAAACCCCATCCCCATATACAGACTCAGCAGCGAGGTCAGCCCGTAGCTTACAAACGGAAGCGGCAAACCCGTGTTGGGAAGCAGAAAAGTCGCAACCCCGATATTGATAAACCCCTGAAAACCGATCCAGGCGCCCACACCCGCGGCGACAATCGTGCCCGCCGTATCCTTCGCCTTTCGCGCGACCGAGATGCACTCCAGCGATATTCCCATCAGAAGGACTATGACCACAAGGCTTCCCTTGAAGCCAAACTCCTCCCCGATAATGGCGAAAATAAAGTCGGTCTGCGCCTCTGAGATAAAGTTTCCGTTTTTCACAGAGGTGAGCTCGTTGTTTTTGTATCCCTTTCCGTCCAGCCGTCCGGAGGCGATCGCCATACGGGAATTAAGCTGCTGATACGCCCCGTCGCTGGCATACTCCTCCGGAGAAATAAAGGACAAAATGCGCTCCTTTTGATAATCCTTCAAAATACCGCTGTCCGGACGAATCGCCAGGGACACCAGGATGACCGCCGCAGGAACCGCCACCGCCAGCACGCCAAACACCAGCTTGTAGCTGATCCCTCCGGCGAACATGATCACACAGAAGAGAAGGATCAGCACGATGCTGGTGGACAGATCCGGCTGATCCATCACCAGCACTAACGGCACCGCAAAGAGAGCGATACAAGCCGCGATCACGCGGACCGTGTTTATCTTCTCCCTATATTTCATAATAAACTGTGCAAAGAATAAAATCAACAAAATTTTGGCAAGCTCGGAGGGCTGAAACTGAAGGCCGCCTATTTTCAGCCATCTCTGGGCGCCGTTTCCCGTCCTTCCCATGACCCACACCAGGGTCAGAAGAAGCAGGTTTGTCCCGTACATCAGCCAGTTCAGCCGCAGCAGCGAGGAATAGTTAAAAAAGGACAACACCACCATGATCACAATGCCGGCCGCCATACCCCCAAGCTGCCGAAGCTGCAGGTCCTCCTCCGCGCTCCCGATCGCAAATACGCCGACCAGTGAGAGAACGACCACCATCAGTATCAACTTAAAATCATAATCGCGTATCCTGTAATTCTTAAACATAGCTCTCCTCGCCGCTTCGGGCCGCCGCCTTCGCCGTTATTGCTTGTGCAGGTCCAGAATGGGAATGTTGGCGTAGAGGGTCGGGGTCTTTGCGCCTCTCGTCCCCTTGCTCGCTTTGGTATTGATCTGAATATCCATATTTTCGGAATCGATCTTCATGTACTTGGATATCACCTTGGCGATATCCGTCTTGATCAGCTCCATCATCTCAGGTGAACAGTTGACACGGTCAGAAATCAACAGGATCTTCAGCCGGTCCTTGGCGACCTGGCAGGAGCTCTTTCTATGAAAGAAACGTCTCATGTGCTCCTCCTCCCTCACACCCTGTGAAAAATACCCGACACTCTTGTCCAGAAGGAAATCCCCCTCTCAAAATTCAAAAAAGGCACTTCCCGCCCGTCCACACGCCCCACAACGTTGGCATACGCCTGTCCGGCCGGCGTTTCGTTTCCCACCAGAGGTTCCCCCTGGTTGGTGGCGATCACCACGTTCTCGTCGTCCGGAATGATCCCGATCAGCGGGATGGCCAGTATATCCACCACGTCGCCCGCGGACATCATATCCCCCCGTCTGACCATATCCGCCCTGAGACGGTTGATGATCAGATCGATCCGCTTAAAACCGTTGGCCTCCAAAAGGCCGATGATGCGGTCGGCGTCCCGAATCGCGCTCACCTCCGGCGTGGTCACCACAAGCGCTCTGTCCGCCCCCGCGATGGCGTTCTGGAAGCCCTGCTCGATCCCCGCCGGACAGTCCAGGATAATGTAGTCAAACTCCTCCCGCAGATGCTCGATGACCTTCACCATCTGTCCCGGGGAGACGGCGGACTTGTCCCTGGTCTGGGCCGAGGGCATCAGGTACAGCCCCGGGTGCCGTTTATCGCGGATCAGCGCCTGCTTCACCCGACAGTTTCCCTCCACCACGTCCACCAGATTGTAGACGATCCGATTCTCCAGCCCCATCACCACATCGAGATTGCGAAGCCCGATATCCGTGTCGATGAGACATACCTTTTTGCCCTCTTTTGCAAGACCTGTTCCTACGTTTGCGGATGTGGTGGTCTTCCCCACTCCGCCTTTACCGGAAGTGACGACAATTACTTCGGAGCCTTTCTTCTCCGCGGAAAAATTGTTTTCCATACTCAATCCTCCAATATGATAGAATGTCGTCCCCTGATCTGCCTCTTAAAAGGAGCTCAGTAATTCTTTGGTAAGAGGTTCCGCTACGATTCTTTCGTTTTTCACATATGCAATTTTCGGCTGTACCTTGGGGCGTATGCCCCATTTCGCTTTCTCTTTCGGTTTGTATTTGAAATCGCCGATTTTTAATCTTTCCGGCTCCATTTCAAGCGCTATCACATAGGCGTCCTCCCGCCCGTCGTCTCCGGCGTAGGCCTCGCCGTAGAGACCACCCAGAACAATGATGCTTCCCTTTGAGATCACGGCGCTTCCGGGATAGACGTCCCCCAGGATCACGATGCCGTTCTCCGCCTCCAGCACCTCCTTGTTTTTGAGGGAGCCTTTATAAAAGCGCCCCTCGTCGGAGGCTGTCATCCGCTTCTCCACCTGCTGCAGTGCCTTTATGTATCTGCGGTTGGTCTCCTCGTCCTGTCCTACGATACAGACGATGCGGACGCTGCTGTTTTTGCGGATCGCGTCCAGGATGCGGATCTCCTCGGCGTCGCTCACAGGGCGCCCCACGATGGAGAGCGCCATATTGGACTTCCCGAAGAAGTTTTTTCCCTCCGCAAATTTCCGCTCGATCTCCGCGAGGACATCCTCAAATTCCGCGTCCTCCCTGAGGCGCAGGGTGATTCCCTTCTGAAAGCTTTTGATCACAACCAGATCCTGCATAATCCATCCTCCCGCTTTCTCTCACTTCATCCGCCGTATCCCTTACATTTCATTGGAGATACCGCCGTCCGGCGTATCCGCCGTGCCGTTGATCAGCTCATCCTCCTCGGCGAGACCGTAGTAATACTTGAGAATATTTTTGGTCAGCTGCGCGGCATGGTCGGAGGAATATCCAAAAGGAATACGGGTGGCGATGGCGATCTCCGGATCGTCGTAGGGCGCATAGCACACAAACAGCGCGTGGTTTGGCCGAGACGACGTCTGCTCGGCCGTACCGGTCTTGCCGGCCACCTCCACGGCGAGATCGCTGAAATAACTCTTGTTGATCACCACGTTCCTCATGCCGGTGTGGATCGCGTTCCAGTATTCCTGCGGCATTTCCACCGTGTTTCGGATCTTTGGCTCGTATTCTGCCAGCGTGTTGCCGTCGGCGTCCGCCACCCGATCCAGAAGCGACAGGTCGTAGCAGGTCCCGCCGTTTGCCACCGTGGTGACATAGCGGGCGATCCCCACCGTGGTGAAGGCCGTTTTGCCCTGTCCAATCGCGGATCGCACCGGATCGATATCGGAAAACTCCGGCTCCGCCTCGTAGATCTCCACGCCGGTCTTTTCCGTCAGCCCATACATTTCCGCGTAGCGCTGCAGCGTTTCCAGGCCGGCGTCCTCGCTGTACACGCCCCCTCTGGTGGCGAGGCGGTAGCCCACCTCATAGAAGAAAAAGTTGCAGGAATCCCGTATGGCGGTCGTCACGTTTTCAAAGCCGTGCCCTATGGTCCTCCAGCATCTGGGGGACGGCGTGATCGAGGTGAACGTCCCCACGCAGTCCACGCGGTCCGTCAGGGTAATCACGCCCTCCATCAGCCCCGCCGTGGCGGAGACCATCTTGAAGGTGGAGCCGGGGGCCAGCCCCGACTGTGTGGCATAATTGATCTGTGGCTTCGACTTGTCCGCATTCAGCCGCTCATAGTAGGCGGCGTTTACGGAATTTGCCATCATATTGTTGTCATAGCCCGGGTAAGATACCATGGCGAGCACCTTGCCGGTGTGTACATCCACTATCACCACGGAGGCGTTGCAGGGGTCTAACGCCAGCTGCGCCGGCGTGATATCCAGATTGTTGATGCGGTTCATCATGAACTGGTACGCCGACATACTGCCGTTTTTCAGGGCCTCCTCCTCTTCCAGAGGCACCTCGATCACGCCCTGCTCGCACAGAAGCAGGCACATCTGCTTTGGCGTGATCACATCGTTTAAAAGCATATACTTGTAAAACCGCTTCTGAAACTCGGTGTTTTTGTCCATCATCTGGATGATGTATTCCACCAGCTTATCGTAGATCTCCGAGGAATCCGAATATTTGTCGTCCAGCTCCAGCTTGCTGACGTCGATCCAGTTTTGGGCGATACAGTACTCCAGATACTCGCTCAGACTGATGACCTCCTCCGTCGTCCACGCCTGATAGGTGGCATCCTCCGTGTCGACGGCATCGCTCATAATGACGTTGTTTCTCCCCAGATAGGTCACGATATTGCTCTGGTAGACCTGGTATTCCTTGCTCAGCCGGTTGTAGGGAGTCCTCCCCTCGGTGAGCTCATAGGTCATCTTGTCATAGACCTGTTCCTTGTAGGAGAGGTAGCTCTGGTAGACCGCCGTCTCCGCCTCGCCGGCATCCTCGCCGGCCAGATGCTTCATGTCCACGATATTGTTGTTGATCACGGCAAAATACACATCGTATATGGGGATCATAATATCGGAGCTTCCGGAGTTGGGCCCCGCCACATACTCCTTGGCGTTTATGATCTTGCTCGCCACCAGCCCCGCCAGCTTCTGCTCTATGATGTTGTAGACCGCGATGGTCAGATCCTTGTCGATGGACAGATAGACGTCGTTGCCGGACTGAGCCTCCGTGCGCTCCTGGATCGCCATCACCTTGCCGGTGGTGTCCACCACCACGGTCTCGCTGCCCTTGACGCCCTGGAGCGTCGTCTCCATGTAGGACTCGATGCCGCTCTTTCCCACCACGTCGTTGATATTATAGGTGTCCGGCTCTCCGCCCTCCTCCACCACCTGCTCGTTCAGCTGCGTAAGCTCGTCCGAGGAGATCTTGCCGATATACCCGAGCACATGGGCAAAATACTGGCTGTCCACGTAGCGTCGGATGGTGTCCTCCACAATGGTGACCCCGGGAAGGTCGGAGGCGTTTTCCATCACCACCGCCACCGTCTCCTGACTGACATCGGAAGCCACGGTGGTGCCGATATACTTCCGGTAGGACGTCAGGTACATAGCATAGCGGATCGTGACCAGCTTCAGCCAGTCCTCGTCCGAATAGCCGAGCCCCGGGACAAAGCCGCTGTCCTTGTCCCCCTCCACCGCATAGCCGCCGATGGCAAAGGTGATCCCCTTGCCCTTCGCCCTACTCACATACTCCATCACTTCTCTCGCGGTGTAGGCCCGCTCCTCGTCCGTCAGATCGTCTATGGAGGCATGTCCAAAGATATCCGCCAAAAAGCGCATCCTCCTGGTCCCCTCCACGGAATAGGCAAACTCGCCGTTCTCGTCGAGCACGATCTGAAAATCGGTGATCACCTGATCGCCGTTTTTTTCGATCATTTTGATCAGCCGGTAGACAGTATCGTTGATCTGCGCGTTGCGGCTGCTTCCGGTCTCATACACATCCTCGATCTTGACGGAGTAGGCAAGCTCATTGTACGCCAGGACATTGCCGTTGCAGTCGTAGATATTGCCCCTCACGCTGGCGATATCCCGGGTTTTCTCCGTCTCCAGAATAAAGTCGTTTAGGTATTCCTCCCCGTGAACGATCTGCAGGTTGAAACACCGGTAGACAAGGGCAATGCCCATCAACAGCACCGCCAGGGTCAGCAGCGTGATACGGCTCGTTATGAAACTGATGATCCGATCCTTTAGCTCATCAAACAAACTTCTGTTCTCTCCTTCTCTCTCCTGCCTCCAGCTTCTCATTCACCTTCAGAATGATGGGATAGAGGAAGATCGTTACCACGATGGTGTAAAGCGCCTCCGGCAGGATGACGCTGACGAAATAAAACGGAAAATGAAACCGGCCCCTCAACAAAAACATCAGAAGATAACACAGGATCCCGTAAGAGAGATCACTGGTGACGATCAGAGCGATCGGAAGCTTGATATCCTCCGGATAAAAGATACGGCTGAACTTCCCGTTCACAAAGCCTATGTACATCAGCACCATCGCGTAAAATCCCAGAAAACTCCCAAAGAATATATCGCTCAAAAGCCCGCAGAAAAAACCGATGATCAGCCCCTCCCGCTCCCCTCTCATGAAGCCGAAGGCGGAGGTCAATATAATCATCAGATTCGGGATGATCCCCGCGAAAGCCAGACTGTTGAACACACTGCTCTGCAGAATAAAGCATACGATTATAAACAGGGCTACCACAATCTTTCTGCGCATTACTCCATTTCCTCTATCTGCTGCTTTAAATCCGTGATGACCAGCACCTCTCCCAAATGTTCAAAATCCACCGCCGGCGTCAGATAACCGGATTTCGTCAGATTGTTGGCGTCCCGATTGACGGTGTGCAGATACCCGATCAGAATATTGGGCAGGTATTTATCGCTGATGTTCGAGGTGACGACCTTGTCGCCCACCGCCACCAGATTCTGGCTGTCCACCAGCTGGCTGAACGAGATAACGCCCTCCGCCATCATCTGCAGGTCCCCCGACACGATCAGATTGTCCTCCGTGGCAAGCGTCATGGCGCTGACATTGCTGTTGTCCGATATGATGGAGGTCACCCTCGCCCAGTTGGGGCCCACCGAGGTGATCCGTCCCACGAGGCCGCCCCCGGCGATCACGTTCATGTCGACACCCAGACCGTCCTCCTCCCCCTTGTCAATGGTAAAGGAGGAATACCAGTTTCCCGTGTCCCGGCCGATGATACGGGCTCCCACCTTGTTGTATTCGCCGTACTGTTCATCCAGCTCCATCAGCTCCCGCAGATGGTTCAGCTCATATTTGTCCTGCTGGAGAAGCGTGTTCTCCTCCGTAAGCTGCGCCACCTGGTCCCGAAGGCTCTCGTTTTCGTCCAGCAGAGAGCGGATCTGGGAAAGCTCCTCCGTCCGGTTCGCCAGCCATTCTCCCATCCGGCTGATCCCCTGTTCAAAGGGGACGACCACATATCCCACCGCCGTGTTGAACGGCCCGTTGAACACATCCGTCCCAAAGGTGATCAACATCAAAACAGTACAAAGAAGTGTCAAAATAAAAAGGAGATATTTACTCGGCAGAGTAAAGCGCTCCCCTTTTCTTTTTACGATTGGGCTCATTTACTCATCCCTTCGATTGCGTAGGTCACAGATTTATAATTGTCGTCCTTGATGATCTTGGCAAGTCCCATAGCGACGCTGCCCACCGGCTCCTCCGCCACGTTGACCTTAAGTCCCGTGCCCGCGGCCAGCCTCTCCGCGAGATGGTTGACCTGGGAAGCGCCTCCGGTCAGGTAGATGCCGTGTCGGTAGATATCGGCGGCAAGCTCCGGCGGCGTGCGCTCCAGGATCACCTTCACGTTGTCAATGATGGTGTTGAAGTGCTCCTCCAGGGACTCGTCCACCAGCTTGGTGGGGATCTCCCTCTCCACGGGCAGTCCGGTGACGATATCCCGCCCGTAGACCACGGCGCCCTTTTTCTCCCGCTCAAGGTCCTTCAGGGAGATCTTGACGGTCTCCGCGGTCTTGCCCCCGATGATCAGGCTGAACTCCCTTCTCACCGCGGCGCGGATCGCCTCGTCAAATTTCAAACCGCCCGCCTTGATCAGACGGCTCAGCACAATGCCTCCCAGGGACAGGATGGAGATCTCCGTAGTCTCGTACCCGACGTTCACCACCAGAACGCCCTGGGAATTTTTCACATCGATGTCCAGCCCCAGGCCGTCCGCCACGGCCTTTTCCACCACCATGATCTTCTTCGCCTTCACGTTGGCATCCTTCAACAGGTCATAAAACGCCCTCTTCTCCACATCCGTCACATCCGTAGGCACCGCGATCAAAAAGTCCGCCGGCTTGGGATTGCCCTTCTGCAGATCGGTGATAAAATATTTTACAAGCGTCTCCATATTGTGGATATCCGCGATCACCCCGTTGGAAAGAGGATACGAGATATGAATATTTCCGGGCGCCTTCTCATACATTTCAAATGCAGAGTCGCCGTAGGCAAACAGGGTATTCTTATTCTCGATGGCGATCATGTTCTTCTCCACCATGATGCTGTCGTCGTTTCTGTTATAAATCTTGATGTTGTTGGTGCCAAGGTCAATGCCAAATGCGTTGTTAGCCAAAAGATACAGCTCCTTTCTCTCACAAAAGCTCGGATTCCCGAAAACTGATATATCGATTGTCCCCGATGATAATATGATCCAGCAGGGGAATATCCATCTTTACGCTCATCTCATAGAGGCTGCGGGTGACCTCCCTGTCCGCCCTGCTGGGGGACGGGTCGCCGCTCGGGTGGTTGTGCACCAGGACAAAGCTGACCGCGTGGCACCGAAGCGCCTCCAAAAAGACCTCCCGCGGGGAGATCAGGGACATTCTCACGCTCCCGTCAGAGAGCCTGCTCTCCCGGATCATCCGCCCCTTTGCATCCAGACAGACCAGGATGACGCACTCGGTCTCTCTGTGTCTGAGCTTTTCCATAAAATACTCCGCCACGGTAGCGGCGCGGTCGAACCGAAGGCCCACTCTGGCGGTGGCTCTGCTGATCCGCATGGACAATTCGGTCAGGCTCTTCAGCTTCACCGCCTTCACCAGGCCGATCCCCCGAATCTGCATCAGCTCCTCCAGCGACACGTCGTACAGCCCCAGGATTCCCTCCCTGGGATATCGGGCCAGCGCAAGCACCTGCTCCGCCAGCTCCACGGCGCTTTTGTCCCGGGTGCCCGTGCGGAGAATGATCGCCAACAGCTCGCTCTCCGTCAGACTCTCCGCCCCTGACTGCAGAAATTTCTCATAGGGCATATCCCGCCCCGTCTTCTCTCGGTCCTTCATCCGTCTCTCCTTCGCCTTCTCCGACGCACGACAAAACAGAGACTTCTTCCATTATTTCCTATCGAATAAAGCGATATACTACAAAAGAGATAATTACACCGACCACACTTGCAATGGTAATGCGGATCTTAAGCCCAAAGGTCAGAATGATGAACCCCAGATCCAGCTCCACCGGATTGGTCAGCCCGAAGGTCTGCCCGAAATTTAAAAAAGTGCCGTCGAAATAGGTGCCGATAAAGGTGCCTATCACAAATCCGATCAGCACCAGAACCGTCAGAAACCAGTTGATTCTTTTCAATGCTCACGCCCTGTCTTTCTCTTGTGTTGTCCGAAATACTCCTGCCCTCGGAAATATTCCTTCATACGCCCTTTTATGTTACCACAAAATGGTGGAACTGTACACAAAATTCATAGAATTTATTTTGTGTTTTTTCCATTTTTTTCTACAACGCCGGTTTTCTATCGACAAATTCCCTCTATTTGTTCCCTCGTCACGATCCCCCTGTCCGTCAGGGACTGCAGGGATCTCAGAATACCGAATTTCGCGTGGTGCCAGGTGAGGCCGCCCTGAAAGTACACCGCATAGGGAGGCTTGATGGGGCCGTCCGCGGAAAGCTCAATGGAGGAGCCGGACACAAACGCGCCCGCCGCCATAATGACCTTGGCGTCATACCCCGGCATATCCCACGGCTCCGGTGTCACGTGACTGTCCACCGGCGCGGCCGCCTGGATCCCTTCGCAGAAGGCCACGACGCCCTCCGGATCGCCGAAGGTCACCGCCTGGATAATGTCATGACGGGACTCGGAAGCGTCCGGCACCACGGGATATCCCAGCCTCTCGTAAATGTTCGCCGCAAAAACGGCTCCCTTCAGCGCGGACGCCGTGACATTGGGGGCGAGAAAAAGCCCCTGGTAAAACGAAGGCAGCACGCCCAGGGACGCCCCCACCTCCTTGCCAAGCCCCGGGGAGGTCAGGCGGAAGGCGGCATTTTCCACACACTCCCTCCTGCCGGCGATATATCCGCCGATGGGCGCCAGGCCGCCGCCCGGATTCTTGATGAGAGATCCCACCACCATGTCCGCTCCCACGTCGGAAGGCTCTATGGTCTCCACAAACTCACCGTAGCAGTTGTCCACCATACAGATCACATCCGGCTTGATGTCCTTTATAAAAGCGATCAGCTCTCCGATCCGCTCCACGGAAAGCGTGGGCCTGGTCTGATATCCCTTGGAGCGCTGGATGGTCACAAGGCGGGTCTTCTCGTTTACGGCTTTTTGAATGGCCGCATAATCAAAGCTGCCGTCCGCCCTCAGATCCACCTGCCGGTAGGAGACCCCGTATTCTCTCAGGGATCCTTTGGAGGGGCGGATGCCGATGACCTCCTCCAGCGTGTCGTAGGGCTTCCCCACATGGGATAAGAGCTCGTCCCCGGGGCGCAGATTGCTCATAAGGGCAAGCGAGAGCGCGTGTGTGCCGCAGGTGATCTGGGGGCGCACCAGGGCGTCCTCCGTGTGGAACACGGAGGCGTAGACCGCCTCCAGCGTGTCTCTCCCCAGGTCGTTGTAGCCGTAGCCGGTGGTGCCAAGCAGACACGCCTCGCTGACCTGGTTTTCCTGCATCGCCTTTAAAACCTTGAGCTGGTTGTATTCCGCGGTGGCATCGATGGCCGCAAACCGCTCCTGCAGGCCGGAGAGGATCCGGTCTCCCAAGGCGAGGACCTCCGGCGAGATGCCCAGGTCCGTGTACAGAGATGGAAGAGATGGATTTGCGTTTGGTTTCATGATCGATTACCTCGTTTCTGTTCCTCCTGGGGACGAAAAGATCCCCCGTTTTTTAAGAAGCTCCAGCATATAGGCCAGAAGCTTTTCGTCGCTGTCGTCAAAGAGCTGCCTGTCCAGCCAGACCGCATCCGGCTCCCTGCGAAACCAGGTGAGCTGGCGCTTGGCAAAGCGCCGGGTGTCGCGCTTGATCCGAAAGACCGCCTCCTCCAAAGTGCAGGCGCCGTCCAGGTAGTCCAAAAGCTCCTTGTAGCCAAGCCCCTGCATGGAGACCATGCCCCTCTTCACCCCCATGTCCCTCAGGCGCTTTACCTCCTCCAAAAGCCCCTTCTCCATCATAGCGTCCACCCGCTCCCCGATGCGGGCGTAGACGCGGTCCCGCTCGTCATTTAAGACAAAATAGCAGGCGTTGTAGGGGCTCTCCTTTTGGCGCTCCCTTCCGTTGTGCTCGGATATGCGCTCTCCCGTCAGCTCATAGTATTCCAGGGCGCGGATGGTCCGCTTTACGTTGTTTGGGTGGATGGCTTTGGCGGAGGCGGGATCCACCGAAAGCAGCATTTCGTGAAGAGCGCCCGCACCCTCCCTGGCGGCGATCCCCTCCAGGGTTTCCCGATAGGCGGCATCCCCCTCGTTATCGGTAAAATCAATGTCCCGCAGGACGGCCTGAATATAGAAGCCGGTCCCGCCGACCAGGATGGGGAGGCGCCCTCTCTCATAGATCTCCGAAAGACACTCCTCACATTTTTTCTGGAAGACCACCACATTGAAATCTTCCCAAGGCTCCAGCACATCGATCAGATGATGGGGAACGCCCTGCATCTCCTCCCGCGTGATCTTGGCGGAACCGATATCCATATGGCGGTAGACCTGCATGGAATCGGCGGACAGGATCTCCCCGTTTACCGCCTTGGCCAGCGCGATCGAAAGCCCGGTCTTTCCCACCGCAGTAGGGCCGGTGAGGACGATGAGCGGCCTCCCCTTTGCGGCTTCCTCCATAAGGACGCCCCCTTTCTTTTTTCACTCTCCCGCTTTGCCCGACGGTCTCTGCAGGCCCGATTCAAAATACAAGCCGGAACCGAAAAAAAGCCCCGTCGGGATACAATAGTTATATCATACCACGACCGAGGCTCAATTTCCATTTTTTTCTCCAGACAGCCGGAACGTCTTTACTCAAAATAATACAGATATACATCCTCCAGATCCATCGTGTCCCTGACGGGCAGAGCCTCCGCGGGCAGCTCGTCTCCGACCACTCTCAGCGCAAGACCGTCCCTGCGCTGCCTGACATTACCGACTTTATATTTTTGCTGCAGCAAACCGACTTCGTCATGAGAGCAGAGGATCTCCCCGACCTTGCCGTAGATGGAGCCGATCAATTCCTCCGGCGATCCCTCCGCCAGGATCCTGCCCTCCTTGAGCAGCAGCACCCTGTCGGCGATGCACTCGATATCGCTGACCACGTGGGTTGCAAACAAAATGATCTTGTCCCTGGACAATTCGGAAATATAATTCCGGATCCCGACTCTCTCCTTCGGGTCGAGGCCCGCCGTCGGCTCGTCCAGTATCAGGATCTTGGGATCCCCCAACAGGGCGGCGGCGAGAAGGACGCGCTGTTTCATGCCGCCGGAAAAACTTCCGATCTTATCGTGCGCTTTCTCGGTCAGACGGACCACCTCCAGAAGGTCGTCGATCTGTCGGTTCGCTTCTCTTTTTGGGATTCCCTTCACCGACGCCATATATTTCAGGAAGGCTCTGGCGGAAAACTCCTCATAATACCCCTGTTGCTGCGGCATATACCCGATCAGCTTCCGGAAGTCTCTCCCCATTTGAAGGATTTCCCTGCCGTCAAAATAAATCGCTCCTCCCTTTTCGCCGTGATCCCTGGGAATGTTATCGGTGATCAGATTGATCATCGTGCTCTTTCCGGCTCCGTTGGCGCCCAATATCCCGTAAACTCCCTCCTCAAACGTCACCGAAAGCCGATCGAGGGCCGTTGTCGTTCCGAACGTCTTTGTAATATTCTTCAGCTCCAGCTTCATACGCTCCACTCACTCCGTTCCCGCTTTGTATGCCCTTAAACGGGCTATGCGCACCATTTTTTATAGGCTCCCGCCACACAGAGCCCTATAGAAACCAGGCCCACCGCCACCGAAAGCAAGAGCAGCCAGACCGGCCCAAACAGCAAAATCAGGACATACGCCGCCGCATATGCAACGATCAGCACCGGCACATACATCTGGTTCACCACTCTCCTGCCGGAAGAAATCCACAGCGTGGACGCCGCCGCACCAAGCGGCAGGATTCCCTTAAAAGCCGTCTGCAGCAGAAGCATCTGCCCAACAGTGATCCTTGCCGTATTCTGCGCATAGAACGTCAGGCTCTGGATCGGCGCGCTCAGATAAGGCATCCGGTAGCGGTACAGTAACAACCCATAATCCACGCCATAAAACAAAACGAGCAGACACACGTCGATCAAGAGGACGCACCGCAGTTTTCTTTGAAAGACCCACGCGATCCCGCGTTCGGAGCATTTGAGCAGCGGTCTCGTGTGCGACCGGCTTTCAAACCAAAAGGTCTGGGCCGCAAGAAGAACCGACAGCACCAAAAGGACAAGCCCCATCACGATCTCCCTTGGGATCCCGTTCGGTCCCAGGATTTCATAATATCCCCGATCCGACATGGCATAGCTCTCGATCCCCTTTTTCCGCCGCAGCCATTCGTGCATCTTTTGCTTTTCCTGATATTCGTCCAGATAGATCCGGATAGCGTTCGCCTGCCTCTGCAGTACGGAGATATCCACCTCCCTCTCCGGCCTCAAGATGCCCTCCCGCATCTGCTCCCTCATCGTCTGTATTCTTTGATCGATCCGCTCATAGTCCCGCTCCAGCTTTGACACATACGCATTAAAACCCGTCCAATCCTCGCCGCCATAGTTGGCGTACACCGTATCCATCTTCTGCTGCATCTCCGGAAACGTCACAAGCGTCCTATCATAGATCCAAAGGCACAGAAGGGCTCCAAACAGAATAAAGAGAAGCCCTCTTCTGGCTCCCAGTATCTTATAAGCCTCCTGAAGGTCAAATGACAGCCGCTCCAGAATCTTCTGCCAGGTCCGCCTGACCGGCGCAATCCACTGTTCAAAACGCGCGGTTTTCCCCGGGTACTGTCTCCCATAAATCCACACGGCCAGACCGAAACAAACCGCAAGCAGAAACGCTTCCGTCAGAAGTAAAACGGTCGACGCGCCGACAGCCCTCCCAAACACATTCAAATTCTGGTACTCCCGATCCAGGGCCGCGCTGTCAAAAAGCTGCATCAGGTTCACATACCGGAGCAATTTCCGGTTACTGTAAACCGGAATATGACGCATCAGATACCATTCTCCGGCGAACACGCCCAAAAGGAGAACCACCGTCAGATTTCTGCTGCGAAACATCGTGAAAACCAGATAGACCAACATCACAATGCAGGACAGCGCAAAAATATTTTTCACCGCGTACAGACCCAGATAGGCCAGCTTTGACACCGGCAGCGGATATCTGGCGTATGCCGCAACAGTCTGGATATACCCTCCAAAGTCATCCAACCCGTAAAGGAAGCCGGCGATCAGCAGATCCGTCAATAGACAGAGCAGATAAAACGCGGCGGTAACGATCAAAAGCCCCACGCCTCTGCCCGCAGCCAGATGACAGCGCCCGTTTTTCATCACATGGGTGTTTTCCCACATGCCGTTGTCCCGCTCCCTCAAAATTTCATAGATCACATACATCACAAATACCACGGCAAAAAAGGACAGCGCGGAAAAGCTCAAAACCTGCTGTGTCACGCGATCCTGGTCCAGCCGCAGAGAAACGCCCTTCATCCGCTCAAAATCCCGCGCGGTCTTTATCGTATTTACATAGGAATAGCTGTTGGGATCCTGAAAAACAGAAAATTGCTGCGCATTTTCCGCACTGGCAAGGATCCTCTCAATACTGTCCTCATATCCGATCAGATAATCCAGCTTGTCCGCCAGCACACGCTCGACCTCACTGCTGCCTCTCCCCAGATTTTCTTTTACCGCGGTCAAACCGTCCGTTTCCTGCTGTTTTTTAAACGTTTCCACCGTCTGGCGATACTGCCGGTTCTGCCGGATAAATTCCGAAAACCCCGTGTGGTTCATCTGATTGCCGATAAAAAACGTCGCCTGAAACAGATAAAGCAAAATTCCTGCCAACAAAACCTTTCGACTTAACAAACGTCTCCATTCCATATCCGCGTCCTTTCTTCATCCCACATTCAGGTTTTCCTGCGGCGCACTCCCGTCACTCCTCTATCGCGCTCCAGGCCACATTCGGATCGGTGATATCCTCCTTCCGGATATAGCTCCAAAAGGGAGGTTTTCCATCTATACCTACCCTTTGGAACAAATAATCCGGATCTGCCAGCTCCATGCCATAAAAAATACCTGTTGGGATCGTGTTGACCACTTTTCCGTCAAAATCACAGACGTATAGATTGTTCTCACTGGCTTCATCGTATTCAAACTGGTTACTGAAATTATCCAGATAGACATAAGTCCCGTCGCAGGCTAACGCAACATACATCGTATTCTCGTCACATTCCCTCACAAGCTTCTCTTCCCCGCTCTGCAGATCCAGACGGTACAGTCCCTCCTTCGGCATATAGTA
>CANRLX010000026.1 GCA_947631615.1 uncultured Acetatifactor sp. | reverse complement strand
TCAGGGCTGCATTACTGTTTATTTGTCAAGGTGCTGTCGCGCTGCATCAGCGGCAACTTTGATAGTTTATCACATCTCCGCCGCTTCTGTCAACTGCTTTTTTTAGTTTTTGCAAACTTTTTTATTCCCCCTTTTTCGAGGGCGAATTTTAATATATCACATTTCCATGCAGTTTGTCAACAATTTTTTAACATTCCTTGTCGTTACTGCGCGGAGTGCCAATAGCTGCCGATACAAAAGCAAAAAAAAGAAATCTCAATTTCTCAAGATTTTCTTTTTTCCATTGGCAGTGAAACGGAGAAAGAGGGATTTGAACCCTCGCGCCGCGTGAGCGACCTACACCCTTAGCAGGGGCGCCTCTTCAGCCTCTTGAGTATTTCTCCATGTACTGAAATTGCATCTCTACCAATATGATATTGTACGCCTTATCCGTGACGCAAATGTTATTATACATAAGGCCACTCTATTTGTCAATCAATTTTTTCACTTAATTTGTAATTCTCCGGCGGCTTATTTCTCCTCCGATTCCTCCTCGCAGTACTCCTTAACTGCCGTCTCGTACAGATCATTCCCCTCCGCGTCTATCACCACGATGGCGGGAAAGTTTTCAACGGTCAGCTTCCGGATCGCCTCCGTGCCAAGATCCTCATAGGCGATCACCTCCGAGGAAACGATAGAACGGGACAAAAGCGCTCCGGCTCCTCCTACCGCCGCAAAATAAACGGCGCCATTCTGCACGATTGCCTCCTTCACCTCTTTGGCCCGTCTGCCTTTTCCGATCATGCCCTTCAGTCCCAGATTTAACAGCGACGGGGTATATTTATCCATACGGCTCGCGGTGGTCGGTCCGGCAGAACCGATCGGCCTTCCCTCCCTGGCCGGTGAGGGCCCCATGTAATAGATCACATTGTCCTTCAATTCCATAGGCAGGCTCTCCCCTCGAGACAGCGCCTCGTACATTCTCTTGTGTGCCGCATCCCTCGCCGTGTAGACAGTGCCCGTCAGATATACATAATCTCCTGCTCTCAGTGAGCGGGCATCCTCCTTCGCAAGCGGTACCTTAATATGTTTCTCCATTTATTCCTCCATTATTCCGCAAGACGGCAATTATACCGTCCTCACCGCATGTCGGTTCACATGACAGCAAATATTGACCGCGACCGGCAGGCCGGCTATATGAGTTGGATATGTATTGATGTTGACCGCCAAAGCGGTTGTGCTGCCCCCGAGGCCTCCCGGCCCGATTCCGGAGCGGTTGATTCTCGTCAGCAGCTCCTCCTCCAGCTCTCTCACGTAAGGGATCTCGGAGCGCTCTTCCACGGAGCGCGTCAACGCCTGTTTTGCCATCAGCGCGCATTTCTCAAAGGTTCCGCCAATTCCCACGCCCACTACCATAGGCGGACAGGCATTGGGACCGGCCTCCTTTACCGCCGTGAGCACCGCATTTTTTACCCCTTCGATTCCGTCCGCAGGCTTCAGCATAAAAATGCGGCTCATATTTTCACTGCCAAACCCTTTGGGCGCGACAGTTATTTTTACCCGATCCCCCGCAACAAGATTATAATGGATGATCGCAGGCGTATTGTCTTTGGTGTTTTCCCGCTCGAGCGGATCCCGCACCACCGATTTTCTCAGATACCCGTCCACGTACCCCTGTCTTACGCCCTCGTTGACGGCATCCTCCAGAGCGCCGCCCTCAAAATGAACCTCCTGCCCGATCTCCAGAAAAACCACGGCCATTCCTGTGTCCTGGCAAATGGGGATCATGTCTTCTCCCGCGATCTGCAGATTATCCTGGAGTTGCCGCAGGATCTGCTTGCCCAGAGGCGCCTTTTCCTGCTCCGCCGCATTCTGCAGCGCATCCCTCATGTCCTCCGACAGAAAGTGGTTTGCCTCAATGCACATCTCTTTTATATTTTGTGTCACAAGCTTCACATCTATCGTTCTCATAGGCACTCCCTATTGCACAATCTGTTTCCTAACCATCTCCAGCTCCTCCTGCGTAGCCTCACAGGGTTTCCATCCAAGCTGCTGTCCGTCGTTCTCATAGCGCGGGATCAAATGGAGGTGAAAATGCCTCACGGTCTGCCCCGCGGCCTCGCCGTTGTTCTGCACCAGGTTCATTCCAATGCAATGCAGGTTTTCTGTCATTTGCCGCGCCATTTTCTTCGCCAGCAGCATAATTTTTGACGCCTGTCCGTCAGAAAGCTCATACAGGTCGTCCGCATGGTTTTTGGGCAGGATCAGAGCATGTCCCTTCGTGGCGGGATTCAGATCCAAAATCACGCGAAACTCCTCGTCCTCATACAAGGTTTTCGAGGGGATCTCCCCGTTCGCGATCTTACAGAAAATACAGTCTTCCTTCTTCATTTCCGTTTCTTCCTTTCTTTTGGCAGCTAGCCATAGTTATCACGCAAACTCAAAAAACTGATCCAAGGAGCGAAGAATACGAAAATCGCCCTTCATCTTCATCGCCCCCGACATAAACGCCCTCTGGAAGGTCATTCTGCCGTTTACAATATCCTCCATAGCTCCGCGGTTCATCTGCATCTCCACATCACAAGCCTCCTCCGTGCCGTAATAGCACTCCAGGTCGGCATCCTTCACCTTGATAATGAGAGTTGTCGGTTTTTCTTCTATATTTATAAAATAGGTTGCCTCCATCCCTTGCTGCGGGTGAAACGCTTTCTTCAGTTCCGCCAGATATTCCTCTTCGCTTTCCGCGCCTTCATTGTTCATCTTGTCGCGGAACAGGCTTGTCAGCTCCTGAATATCCTCCTTCTGCCTCTGCACATAGCTGTCGTCCGTCACATACTGGGAGAGCTGTTCCGTCTCCTGGGGCGTCAGATCGATCGCCTGCGGCAGGGTCGCTATCTGCCTCACAGCCTGATTGCTGGCGGGGAAGCTGGTCATATGCTGATTGATCGTGCGGTAAATATTCTCCGCCTTCTTTTCTATAATGTGCAGGTACTGCTTGTTCATCTCCAGGGAAAGCGTGTTCTCAATATAACCGCAGATACCGCTGCAAGGCCGTCCCCCCAGGATCTCCCAGGCCGTCGCGAGATTCATTTTTCCCTCTCGCTCCCCGTAGGTGGTGGACATGACGATAGGCGCCATATAGATCTGCGCGATCTTTTCCTTATCTCCGAAAAGCCAGCAGGCATCCAAAAACTGCTGCATGTAACCGCCGATCCCATACCATTCCACGGTCGTCGCAAGAACGATCCCATCTGCCTCCTTCAGGGTCTGCGGCAGAGTGGCAATGGAATTTTTTACCTCAAACAGATTGTAGCGCGTCACATTCACGCGAAGCTCCTCCAGAACCTCCTGGACCTTGTTGATAACATATATCGTAGGGTCGTCAATGATCCCTCTTCCGCCGTAATAGATATTGATATTCACATTCGCACCTCTTATCCGTTATTGTTTGCGCCTTTTTCGCTGAAACATACACATGACGGTTCCTGCCAAAAAACCGGTCGTCAGCCCTCCAATGTGAGCGGCATTGTCAACATTCTGTCCGGTCAACCCGCTGTACAGAGAATAGAAAATCATCAAAAGCACGCGGGGAAGCGTTACATTCTCCATTTTCCTGCCGGAAAAAAGCACCATGGCAAGCAGCACTCCGTCCAGACCAAACACCGCTCCGCTGGCTCCAATGCTTCCCGACGGGTCGCCCGTAAGCACCTTGCACCACAAGGACAGCAGATTCCCTCCGATCCCCGACAAAAAATAGAACAAGGCATAGCGGACATGACCCACCTCCTTTTCTATCATAGCCCCCAGGAAAAAGAGAATCAGCATATTGTTAAAAATGTGCCCCACGTCTCCGTGCAGGAAAAGCGCCCAGATGATCCGAAGGTATTCCCCCTGTACCACCACGGACCAGGCATCCAGTTTTCCCATAGTATACAACAGGCTGCCGGTGAAACTGCACAGCAGAAACACAATGAGATTTATGGCAACCAGTGTGGCGCTGACAAGCGGAAGCTCTCTCCATCGGTTCAAGGATAACGCTCTCCTTTCCTCTGTCTGATCTTTCTGCGGAGAACCTATAATTCAATGTACCACTATTTACTGCGTTTCGTCAACCGTGAAGAAAAATTAACGGAGATTTTGCCTGCTTCTTTAACCTGGTGAGCACAGATACTCTTCCTTGTTCTATTAGATTTTGTAGCATCTGATAAGATATACCTTTCCGTGTACGTTCGCAAGTACGCATTATTCCACCATATTGTCCAAATATTGATTCATAATTCCTAACCGTATTCGTGCACACCACCTCAAGCAACTTCCTACAAATTCTTGATAGTTTTTGTATCAGATTCTATTATACATGAATAATGGAAAAATCAACTTGACATCAATTCCTTCACAAAAGTAATCTTATTCGCTTCTCTTATTTTTTCATCAGACATCTTTATGCTTTCCTGGAATGCTTTTATCAATTGTTCTGTATCCACATGAGCAATAAGCGATTCCAGACATGCCACTTCTTTCACTAAGGCCTTTCGCTCAACCTGTTTGTCTCGCAAAACCTTGTACACCTTATATCCTTGAGCCGCATTATAATTCGTCTCCTCTATGTAATTCAAAACAGAGTTGATTTCATTATCCAATCTGCTAATCTCATTTTTTATAAGTGATACCTTTACCTCAATATCCTGCCAAAAGCGAAGCTGATGTCCCATACTTTGAAATATACTAAGTGTTTCCTGATGTTCTGTGTCCACCTCATGCTCTTCCACCTCCACATCAGTATCTATTTTTGTTCCTTTAATCCCCAGACTTATAAGCAATGCCTTGTCCACCTTCTCCATAACCGCACTGCCTACATTTCCAAGATACTGCTCCAAACGACACTGATCTATTGTCTTAATTTGCTCCGCACAAATATCACTTTCTCTGTTTACAATATTCAAGTCATTAAAATGAACATGATATGGCAAACCATACTTACACTTTGTAGATAAACATAAACAGATTGTGGTGGTTGATTTCTTGTTCCCCAGATTATTTTGAATAATCAATACCGGTCGCCTCTTTGCCAATTCGTGCCCAACCGCATCTTCAACACTGCCAAAATCAGCATAATAAACATCGCCTCTTTTTACGCTTCTTATACATGCCGGAAATGCTTTCTGTACACTGCTAACCATCTTTATCCTCTCCTTCCTACCTATCGCTTATATCCCATGATTATCGCAAAATACCGCTAACACTGCACTGCAGATAATCCACAAAATGATTGTAATTATCACCGGTACATTCTCCACATTGTCACCGGCAAATAATGCAACGATCAATGCTCCCAAAAACAATCCGCCCATGGTACTTAAAATAGCGCCAAATGTAGATATCCCCTTACTTGGAGTATAAGAAGAATCATTCTTCTGTCTGGCAGCATCTTTATAAATTTGATACTCAATAAAATCATCCTGCCAATCTTTCTTACCGTCGTGATTCCAATCGTGAAGTGCCATACTAAACATCTCCCTTCTTCAAAATGTCTCTACTTATTGTCTTTTTTATGCTTTTGGTTGTTGGTAATTCATTTATACCACTACACATGTCCAATAAAAAGGACATAAACAGCGAGCCTTTTGAGTTTTGAAGTTTAAGTTTTAAAATAGCCCAGCAAACCCTTGCGATTACTGGAATTTTTTTGTCAATATTTTATATTTGAGAATTTTAAATTTCCCGTTTTATTCGATAGGTAATGGATGTAAAGTTGGCCATAAGGAATCTTTCGCTTTTTGTTTAGTAAGGTTTTTGTTTGGTCACTTAATTTTACACCAAAAGGCTTTCCCATGTGAAAGTACAGATCACTGCCTCTAAAAGGGACATTTATCTCATTAAGAAAGCAGATCCCATAAAGGAAAAGAGCCATTTCTACTATTACCGGCTGGCAAAAGTATCTCAGGCATCCGGCTCTGGTCCAAGGCAAAGCGTCCTGCTTTTCGCCAGCTCTGCCTTAAGCTCGTCATCTAAATAGAGAAAAGAATACTCAAGCGAAGAAAAATTAACGGAAAGTTAATACGACCGCACCCAGCTGGATCTCATCATCCTCCTCCAATTTCCGCTTTTCATAGGGCTGCAGGCGCAGACCGTTCTTGATTGTTCCATTGGTGGAATTCATATCTTCCAAAAAATAATCCTCTCCCTCCTTAGTGATCCTGGCATGGATGCGGCTGACGGACAAATCCTCTAAAACCAGATCCGCCTCCCCCTTTTTCTTTCCGATCGTGAGATCGTTCTCATTTAATTGCGCGACAATCCTCCCCTCGGAAGTATACAGCCTTCGCACCGCCGGCTTCCTGTCCGCGGCTTCCGCAAGATAGACGGTCCTTCCGTAATCCCCTCTGTATTCCTCCCCGTACTCCTCTCCATACTCCAATTCCTCCGCCACGGCGAGGCCCTCCATCGAAATCTGCAGATTTTGCCGATAGCGATCCCGCCTCTGCCGGCTTCTGCGCTTTTTGCTCTCCAGGAAGGAAAACAGTCCTCTTCTTTCCTGCTCAAGGTTTTCCTCCCCGCCGTCCCCAGGCTCCTCTTCCTCCATAACAGTTTCGACGGGCTCGTTCTCCCACTCCTCCTGCCGGCTTTCCACAGGCGCTTTCCCCGTGTCGCTCAAGGCTTTTATGTCCTCAAAAACCTGTTCCTGCAGATAGACTTCCCCATTCTGCTCAAAGCGCTCATACATCTTATAGACACATTCCACCAGGGCTTCGTCCTCATAGTCGACGCGCTCCACCAAAAATTCCAAAAGGTTTGAAAAACCGTTTTCCTCCCCCTGATAGTATGGCACATAGAGAAACGAAAAAACATTTTGCTCTAAATCCTGAAAAATCTGCTGCGGATACCAGAGAACATTTCGTTCTTCCAGAAGGAATCTCCCAAGCTCCTGCCGGATCTGTTGGAAGCTCCAAAAAAAATCCTTGATCCATCCGCGGGAGATCACCCTCTTGACAAACAACTGCGCCACGCTCTGCTTAGACGTGATATCATAGTACAGATACGCCTCACCGTTTAAATATCTCAGGCTGCAGGGCAGCAAGCCCCTGATCCCTCCCCTGGACAAAATACAATACTGATACCGCCTTTCCTCCGGTTTCTCCTCCAACCATACGCGTTCATAATTACAATTTAGATTTCTGACAAACTCTGTCCGTAACATTTACTCTCCTCCTGTCAGCTTTCGCCATTTTCTGATGAGTGATACCGGATCCAACACCGGATTTTCATATCGGGCGGTCGTCTCCCACACATCGCCGCCGTTCCAAAACGCCAGCCCGAAAAGGGGAAAGCGGACGCTGCCGCTCCTCTCTACTTTGACCTTGTTCCTTTCAAGCTTCATGCCAATTTCCGAGGCCTTCCACATCACATATTTTTCCTCGTAGATCCCTCTTGCCCGACCGGACATCAGCCGCACCCGTTCCTCGCCGTCCTCTGCCTGCACGGTCGCTCCGTAGAGCGCGAGAGCTCCCATGTCCTGTTCCGACAGGCATCTCCCATACTGAAAAAACATAAGATACATCACCAAAAAGACCACTCCCAAGACCAATGGAAACACCAACGCCGCTTCCACCGTAAAATACGCGCTCACTTTCCCCTTCATTTTATCCTCCATCCAGTTTTTATTTGCAATTTTTACTTGTAGTTTTTATCTGCGGTTTTTACTTGCAACTTTTACTTGCAGTTTATACTTGCAATCTTTACTTGTAGTTTTTATGTGCAGTTTTTGCCGCTTTTTTATGTTTCTTAAGCTACACTATGTTCCAACAAAGCGCACACAGGTACGCCGCGGTCAAAAAGGGCAGATAGGGCATCCGTGTGTTTCCTCTCACCCTCCGGCACAAAAGTAACGCGATAGAACAAAGCGAGAGCAGAAACAGGCTGACACACAAAAGCATCACGCTGACGAGATAGCCGAATCCGACCCCCAGAACGATCATTACCAGCCCGTCCCCGTAACCGGCCTTTCCCGTAATACGAGCCACGGCCAGTAAAAAGAGGCCCGGCAGCGTCCCCAAAAGTCCCTTGACAAGCCATTCACCCGCATCCGTCGGCCCGGACACTCCCTCCCACACAAAAAAACCGCCTATCACCGCCGCACCTGCCGCCAACCACACTATGCGGATCTTTCGTTCACGTATATCCATCAAACTGAGCGCCGTCAGATAGAGCAGCACACCCGCTTCTCTCCACATCCCCTTCCTCCTTCCTCATCCTGCACAACGGGAGCAGGGCCGATAGCGGGCTTGTGCCTCCCGCCTTGCCAGAGTATAAACCGTCCGCTTCAAACCGGAACAATCCATGCTGTAATGATACCGGTCTCCCTCCGCGCTGAGATACACCGCCCCCGGCCTCTCTCCCCTGGCGCACCTCTCGCAGGCGGTGTATCTCGCACCGCTGTCATTCCGCTCCTGCGCCACCTGTCCCACGCCCACTTTGCGGATCGTCAGCGACAGATGGCTGCAGCTTCTGTCCTCATGATATACCGTGCCATTCTGTGCCACATAGACAATGTCCTGCTCCACGTCCCCTTCCGCCGTCCCCGACAAGCGGTAACCGTTCCATAGATGTCCGTAATATTTGTTTGCCATCCGAAACGGCCTCACTTTCGGTATCTGCATCCAGGGTGACACCTCGTAGGTCAGCACAATCTCAAAGGTGTCCTCCGACGTAAACAGCTCACTCTCCGCAAACTGCAGACCTCCCGTCCCGCTGGCAAGCGGCGACTGGTTCAGGTAATTTTCGCCCGCGTAAGACACCACCTGTCCCTTCACATAGGCGTAGGAAAATGCCACGTCCGATATCTCCTGCAAAAGGCCGTTTTGTCCAGCCGCGCCCGTTTCTCCCAGCACATAGCCGTAGACGCTCATCCGATTGCCGACCTCCCACAGCGCAAGCTGCAGATTTCCATGAAGCCGGATCATCTCGATGGCACACCCCAGATTGAGAAAGAAAAACAGAAAGAGCGGCAGCACCACCGCCGCCTCCACCGTCATGCCGGCGGCGGCCTTGCCGGACAAAAGCCTCACAGCTCCCGAGAAAAAGGCAGGCGGCGATATCTCCTCTAGGAAGACAGGGTGGAATACCCGAGACAAAAGGGCTTGGGCAAACCTCTTTCGTCTGTTGTCATGCCTCGGAGAAGGACTTTGTTTGTGTAATCGTTTCAACTGTAAAAGAAAACAATTTCTCCCTAGAGGAGACATCGCCGCTCACCTTCCTCTCTATTTCTGACACTACTGTCAATAGCTTCTCTGTCTCTGAATACAGTACTCATAACCGTAGGTGCTGCCGATACGGACATCCGCCTCCAGGCGGTCATAGCAGCCGTCCAGCCGGAAGGAAGCGTTTCCCGGTGTCTGACGGATATCCGCCTCCACCATATTCATCGCCCTGACGGTAAGCTTGTCCAGATCCGTCAGCGTCAAAAAAATACGGAGATAGTCCTCGTAAGACAATCCCTGAGAACTGGACGCATCCTCCGAACCGCTCAACTGAAACGCCGCAAACATACCGTAGTGCCAGGTGGAGGCGTCCTTGACCAGAGGAATCCTCCCTCCGGACAGAAGGGTTTTCACATCATAAAGGCTCTCCGCGTACGCCCACCCCAACAAAATAATCAGCTTGACGAGCGGGGCGATCTCCGGCAGCATAATGGCGGCGGACAAAGCGTCCGCCAATAGCTCCGCCTCCAGACATTTCTCCGGATCCGACAAGAGATAGACGGTGTTTGCCGCTTCCCTCAGAAGGCAGAGACGGTTTACCACGCTTTTTAAATTCTCCACATCGCTGTCCTCACCGGCGATCAGATATTCCATCTGGTATAGGAGCGCGCTGCTTTCCTTCTCCCGCCCATAATTTCCCATGTATCTAAAAAGGTATTCCTGAAAGAGAAACCTCTCCAAAAAACCATCCCACCGGGAGGCATCCTCCTGGGGGAAATTCCCGCTGCTGACCATCCCCCTCTGTATTCGATTCTCAATGAACGGATCCCTGTTGATGACACGATGGGACAAAGCGTCGGCATCCTCCACTACCCAGGACAGGATTCCCTGTCCGCGGATCTGCTCCAGATGGCCCGTGGGGTCGTCAAAGGTCTCCTCGGATTCCGAGTATTCCGTCATCTGCCAGACCTCTTCCTCCAGCGCGCGTTTTTCCGCCGCCACATCGCGGCTGTCAAGCTCGTTGGCATCCACCACCTGCATCCATTGCCCAAGCTCCTCCATCCGCTCAAGTCCGACGTCATCACGGACGGCCTCCACCGCTCTCCTGCGAAATACCGCGCCCTCCGCATCCGTAAGAAGCGACACCCTTGTCAGTTCAACGTCTTTTACGAACATCCCCAGAAAGTCCCGATAAATCCAATCTGACAGGACAACGTCACCCACAGAGAGATTTCTCTCAAGATATCCCTTGAGATGCCGCACCACATTCTCCTTGGCGGCGCTTTTGCCTCCGTAGGAGCAGTCGATGGCAAAAAGGTTATACTGCCGGAACAGCTCCCTGTGATACTCCGCAAAGATACTGTTTAAGCCGATATCCGTCACACACTCCGCCTCCATGCGGATGCCGCCGCTTCGAGCTCCCTCGATCAGCGCCAGGCTCAGCGAGAGAAGTATGGAAAGGACAAGCGCCAGATACACGGTCAGATAAGCCTGTCTTATCATACTTTGTTGGTCTGGGAGGTGATCTTGGAAAAGATCGAGTTTACAATGCTTGTGATCTGCTCCTTAAAGATGAGCACCAGCCCCACCAGAACGACTATGATCAGAATGATTTCCACCGTTCCCATGCCGTCCTCCTCCGTCAAAAATTGTCTTGCGTTCTTTAACTGTCCCATAAATTTCCTTTCCGCGCTCTGCGCTCTTTTATTTTTATAGATTGCCCCCTCACATCACGGTGGAGGAAAATGCCGGCAGCATAATCATCACCATCACTACCAGCAGCATCATGACCATGGGAAGAAGAAGCTTCGTCACCGCCTCCTCCCCCAGCTTGCGGCTGTGCTGGATCCGTTCCAGAGACGACTTATCCGCCTCCTCCCTGAGTCGTATCAGGAGTGCGCTGTTTCCTTTTTTCAGGTTTTGCTGGAGCAGGGTGCCAAGGCGGATGTATTCCTGAAGCCCCGTTCTCCTGCCAAATCTCTCATATGCGGCGCCTTCGGAAATTCCCGCCTGCAGCTCCCGACAGGTGTACACCATCTCCTCACAGGCGTGATTCTCTCCCTTCCCCTTCGCTCTTCCCTGCTCGTATTCTCCCGCTATTTTGCTGAAGGTGCCTCTCACCGTCATGCCCGCTCCCAGATACAGCGCCAGCATCTGCACGAGATCGGGATATTCCCGCTTTAGCTGCTGCCGTCGTCTCTCCTGCTTATCGCGCAGATCCCTGTCCGCCAAAAAATATGTTAGGACCGCTGCCGCGAAGATGGCTCCCCACAGCGACAGGCTATCGTCCTGCAGTACCTGCGTCCAGACGATCTTCTCCCCATTCAGACGATCGGGCAGCGTCCAGACCGCATCCCCCCTGCTCTCCTTCTCCGACAGCGCAAGCAGATCTTCCAGCTCCCGCCGCAGCCGCTCCCTGGGCGAAAGGTCGGGCGGAAGCAAGCGGATCGGTATTTCCTCCTGCCGGCTCCAATCCTCGTAGGATATCTCGGCGGTAACGGTCGTATCCACCGCCTCCTCCACCTCTGTCACGCCCCCGTCGCTGCCTACAAGGGCCGGATTCCCGCTTTCCCATTCCACAGAGAAGGGATAGCCCTCCAGGGATTCCACAAGGCTCAGATCCTCCGTCACCGAAAGAAGAGAGGGGTTGGATCCCGCCGCCTCCGCCAGAAGCTCCTGCAGAAAGGATGGGTACAACTCCCGAAGCTGCTCCTCCAAAAGCGCCCGGACACCGACGTTTACATGGAATGTATATTCCTCTGCTTCCTCACCCACGGTCGCCATCACCTCCAGCTCCCTCTCCTTCTCCCGATAAGACCCGCGCGCCACACTGCCGGTGTGATCCAGGAGCCGCTCGCTTTGCGTCTTGGCGCAAAGTGCGGTGCCAAGCAAGGTTCCGACCAAAAACAGCAGAAGAGACAACCCCAGCTTCTTTACATAATAATCGGCACAGAGACACTGCACATTTTCCCCCGGGTGGAGGCGTTCCAGATCCCTGGCCACCTGCCGGCTGGAGAAAACGGGCAGCCTGCAGATACAGGCGCGCTTATACAGAAACATACCCATCCGCTGAAAGGGGCGCAACACCTTTTGTCCGGTGTCGGCCACGGTTTCCTTTCGGGATAAAAATCCCAGGATCAGATACAGGATCGCTGTCACTCCGGCCACTGCGTACAAATTCATCACCTCCTTTCACATTCCGATCTCTCTCTGTATTTTTGCCAGGATGCGGTCGCCCATCACATACGCCGCCAGGTACACGGTAAGACACCCCGTCATGATCGCTGCCCCCTGCCAGTTGTGGTACAGACTGTCAAAGTAACCCGGATAGGTAACACCGATATAGGACAAAATGGCAAACGGCATCAGCTTCATAACATTCTGCTCCATCCGTCTTCCGCTCAAAACCGTGTTCATCTCCTGCCTGGCATCGATACGCTGCCCGATGATTTCCGCGGAGGTTTGAATGATGCCGGCGATATTGCCCCCGCTTCTCTTGGCAATAGAAAAGATCTGTGCAAACCGGACGATCTCCTCGCTGTCGCTTCGCTGCGCCAGGTCCTCCAGTTGTTCCTCCAGGGTGATGTTTATGACCAAGCCTCTCCGAATCAGCTCCAGCTCCTGATAAATCAGGGAATCCTCCCCGTATAGCTGCCGCATATCCGAGCGGCTCTCCAAAAAAGCGTTTTCCACCGCGTACCCCGCCTTCAGGGAGGTGGTCACGGACAGGATGCACTCCCGAAACTGTCTCACCAGCTCTTCCCGACACCTGGCTTTCTTTTTCTTTACACACTCCCTATAAAAGAGAACTCCCACCACGGCAAGAGGCGGCAGCGCCAGCAGGCTGCGGTAAAAAAAATATGCCAGAAAGCAGACCGCCGCCGCTGCCTGTAAAACCACCCAAAACCGTTCTCCACGCCGCCAGACATACTCACGATAGTCCCGCCGCCTTGAGCTTGTCCTTGCCGCGCAGGCATCCCTTCTGCGAAAGCTCGCCGATAATTTTCCCTTCACCGTCCTGCCCTGCCTCCTCAAATTGATACAATGTGTTCAACCGGATCCGACCGTCCTCATAGCCTGCCACCTCCGCGATCTCCAGGACCCTCCGGCTCCTGTCCCGCAGTCTGCCCAGGTGCACGATAATGTCTATTCCCGACGCTATCTGCTGGCGGATCGCCGCAAGCGGCAGCTCCATTCCCATGAGCACCATGTTTTCCAGTCGGGACAGCATATCCGGCGCACTGTTGGCGTGTCCCGTGGACATACTGCCGTCGTGTCCCGTGTTCAGACACTGTATCATATCAATGGCCTCCGCCCCTCTGACCTCCCCCACTATAATACGGTCCGGCCGCATACGCAGGGAGGTTCTGATCAGATCGCGGATCGTGATCTCATGACAGCCTTCCACATTGCTGTTTCTGGTCTCCAGACGCACCAGGTTATCAATGCCTTGCAGCTGCAGCTCCGCACTGTCCTCAATCGTTATGACACGCTCGTCATTTGGAATAAAGCCGGACAGCACGTTGAGAAACGTAGTCTTGCCGCTTCCGGTTCCCCCGCTGATAAAAATATTGTACCGGGCCCGCACCAGCTTCTCCAAAAAATCCGCCGCTTCCGAGGTGATGGATCGGGTTTGGATCAGCTGCTCTACGGTGATCGGCTTGTCGGGAAAACGCCGGATCGTGACGATGGGGCCGTTCAGCGCAATCGGATTCATTACGATATTGACACGGGAGCCGTTCTCCAGCCTGGCGTCCACAATGGGGGACGCCTCGTTGACCACTCGGTTACAGCCGGCTACGATCTGCTGGATCACGTCCTGAAGCTTTTCCACGGACTCAAATCCCATGTCCAGTTTCCGAAGCCGTCCCTCCTTTTCAATAAAAATGTGGTCTTTCCCGTTGATCATAATTTCCGTGACAGAGCTGTCCTCCACAAAGATCTGCAGGATATCCAGCCTCCGCAGGGAGTCAAACAGCTCCTTCTTCAGCCTTCTGCGAACACTCACAGGACAGAGCGCAAGATCCTCCCTGTCAAGCAGCGTCTCGTCGATGACCTCCTCCACCTCTTCATCCGTATAATCTCTGCCATAATTCATCCGCTCCTGTACGCTCAGCCGAAGCGCTCTCTTCCATTCCGCGTATTCCACGCTATCCCTCCCTTTCTCTTCGCTGGCCGCGCCGGCCTTAAAGCTCTAAAAGCTGCGCCTGCACATAGTCCGCCAGATCCCCTTTCGTGTATTGCTCCAGCTCCTCCGGAAGCCTGCGGATCTGCGGCAGGCTGCACCGTTTCGTCTTGTGCAGGATATCCTCGTAATCACTAAGCGCCAGGACCTGCTCATACTGCGTCAGCTTGCATCTGGCGACCCGATCCTCCTTCGTCAGCGTGAACACCCTGACACACATGCGCAAAATGTCAAACAACCCCTGCATACTCTCCGTCAGATCCAGCACTATGTACTCGTAGTCGCCCAGCTCCGCTATCTTCCGCAGCAGGCCGATCCACTCCGCCCCCGTGACCACAAGCAGGTTCTGGCCGGATTTTATGGGCGGAATATAGTCCAGGTCGCCTTTTTTCTGTATCATGGTCTGCATACGCAGCTTGAACTTGTCTCTCTGCGCCGTGAGAAAATAGAGAAGGTCCGCGATGTCCCTGGTCTGCCCATCCGGAAGAAGCTCCGTGATTCCGGCGTAATGTTCAAAATTTATATACAGTGTCCGATGTTTTCGGGCGAGCATCTGGCTCATGGTAATGGCAAACGTCGTCTGAAGGCACCGGCGCACCGGAGAATAGATCCCCACAAACTTGGCATGACATCCCGCCATCATGGGAGGCGGCTGCTCGCCCGCCACCTCCATGTAGATCTCCAGAAGCTCCCGCAGCACCGTTTCCGCCTGCTGATATTTATCCACATGCTTCCACTGTTCCCACCGGACTACACCGCTCTCATTCAGGATGACCATGCGAAGCGGCCGCAGCGCCTGCAATTCCTCTCGGTATGCGGACTCCGCAACCACCAGAAGGGAGATCTCCGATCCCTGTTCTCCCCTCACCATCTGCTCCACGTCCGTATAGGTGTGGATCCTCCAGGGGAGATCCCTGTGCCCTTCCAGAAACTCTGTCATCAGGCGCGCGTATTCCTCCTCTTCATCACACAAAACCAAAATTCTGTCGTTTTCACTCATGCTTCAATAGACACCTCCCCAGTGCATCAGCGCGCTGATCAGGACAGGGCCTGACAGACAAATTCCAGCCGCCTTACAATCCTTTGTATTCTCAAAGTACAAGCGCAGATTTCCGGTGCGTACCACATCGGCAAGATAGGAGCCCAGATACGCAAAGCGCTCCCTTGCATTTCTCTCTCTACAAAGCTTTATCAGGGAAAACGCTGCAGACAGCAGCAAAGAAAAAAATAAGAAAACCAAGACACGTTCCTCGGGAAAATACCCCGCACACACACCCAGAAGCTTCACATCCCCCGCCCCCACCGTCCCGATCCGAAAGAACGGGTAGAGCGCCAGGATCACCGCCGCCATCCGAAGGAGAAAGCATACGGCTTCTCCTCCGCCGCCTCCCCGAAAAGCTCCCGCCAGGCCCAGGATCAGGCCCCCCGCCAACAACAGATTTGGTATTCTGCACCTGCTGTAATCAAAGCAGCAGGCAAGCAGCAACAGACCGCACAATACTGCCAACACATCATCTCCTTTGCATTTTTATTCTTCTGTGATAACCGAGGCAGATGCGCCTCATTGACATTACCGGAAACGCTATGCGTTAGGAATTGGTTGAATGTATAAAGAATTATATAGGGCTCTCTTTTGTTTTTCAAGTGGTAAAATATCACAAAATTCTGTAGAGTCCGATCCCGTAAAGTGCCACGATCCCAGGTATTCCAAGGATTCCGGATGTCAAAACGGTCACCGCGTTGATTCCCACGCCCAGTGAAATCCCCGCCGAAGCCAGACCCCCATTTACAAAATAGATCACCACCGTTCCCAGGATCCCGCGCATCACTAAATTGAGCAGCCATTCCGCCTTTTGGCGTACCGCTCCGACCAAAAGCGCCAGGATGCAGGCTCCCACGATCAACAGGATCCCCGCTTGATTCTCCATAGTTCTTCCCCTCATCAGTCCCTTTGCTATACTTTATGTCCATCCCCCGCCAAATATGAAAGAGTCGTCTCCGATCTCAAAATTTGTCGGACAAAAAAAGAGAAGCTGGAATATTTTACATATTGACAGTCTATACTTTAACAAAGAAAGCAGAAAGGAAGATGCGTTGTGAGGCTTGATTTTCATCGAAACATCGAAACACCGGAATACATGGAGGAGGATTTTACCCCTGTCAATATCCAGGAATCCCTCGAAAAAACCCGCCAGGACCTGGAGGTCGCCTATGCGGGTTTCAACAATGCTGTGGAGATCGATCTGATCGACAGCTACATTTATGAAATTAACTCTCTTCAAAAGCGATACAAGCATCTGACCGATATGGCGGCGCAAGAGCCCGCCCAGGAGCCGAAGCGCCTATACCAACATTCCCCGATTCGCGCTTTGGTCAGCCATGTTTTCGGTTAATGTATTTCTGCCGTAAGTCAATCCCGCATACACAGTCTGCGAGTTGCCCATGACAGGTCCCTGGTCGTTTTGCTTCGCCACTTCCGCGTATGCGTCGCGGAGAGGCTGTATCACCTTGCGGATCTCCGCGAAACATTTATCCTCCCTGCGCACCTCACAGACTGCCAGCCTGCGGATGCAGAACAGATACAACTGTAACAGGGCCGGCGCCGGCTCATACTCCAGGTTCAGAGAGTTCATCAGCTCATTGAGACAACCCCTCGCCTTGCGGATCGCCTCGCGGAAAGCCGTCCTGTCCCCGCCGCGAAATGCCTCTTCGCCCTCGTCCAGATATATCAGGAGCATCTCATATAAGATCACAACCAGCTCCGTAGAGTTTGCCTGCGAGATCCGCAGGGTAAACTGCTGCTTACACTCTTTCGTCATCGCCTTGTCACTCCCTCATCCCCAAACTACTGTAACAGCTGCAATACCTGAGAGGGTCTTTCATTTGCCTGCGCCACCATGGAGGTGCCCGCCTGGGTCAGAACCTGATAGGTGGTGTAGGTCGTCATCTCCTCCGCCATATCCACATCCATGATGCGGGAGTAAGCGGCGGTCATATTTTCATTGGTCACATCCAGGTTGTTCACCGTGGATTCCAGCCGGTTCTGGTACGCGCCCAGCTGTCCTCTCACCTTTGACAGATAGGCGATCCCCTCAGAGATACGGTCGATCCCTTCCAGCGCGCCCTCCTTGGTGCTCACGTCCAATCTGTCGATGGTCATATTCTGCAGAGAGATCTTCGGGATGCAAACCTCCAGCACCTGTCCCTCGTTGGCGCCCACCTGCAGGCGCATGGGCCCAATGCCGGTGGCATCGATCACCAGACCGGTAATTGCAACCGGACTGCCGTCAGGATTTTGGGAAATGTCTGCCAGATCCAGACGGATCTCAAAGCCGTCGCTGGCCGTGATGGTCAGCACATTGTCCTGCACCGTGGCCTCGGCATCGTCGGGAAATCCCAGACCAAACTGGATATCCCCTTCCTTCACGACAAAGTCCCCCGTGGCCTTCCCCTCCTCGTCCAGCTCCTCCGTCAGAGTCAGACTGTCGATCGTATATTTTCTCGTGGAGACATCCGTGCTGTAGAAGCTCACCTTGACATCCGCCCGATTGGTATAGCCCTTCAGCTCATACTCCCCGTTCAAAAGAGGCTGTCCGTTAAATTCCGTGGTGTCGGAGATGCGGGTGACCTCCTCCTTCAACTGGTCGATCTCATCCTGTATCGTCGCCCGATCGCTGTCGGACTGGACGCCGTTGGCGGATTTGACTGCCAGCTCGTTCATGCGCTGCAGGATCTCGCTCACCTCAGACAGAGCGCCGTCCGCAGTCTCGATCACGGAGATGCCGTCGCTGGTATTCTGGGTTGCCTGTTTCACACCCTCTATCTGTGCGTTCATTCTCTTTGCCATAGCAAGTCCCGAAGGGTTATCCTTGGCGTGATTCACCTTCAGACCGGAAGACAGTCTCTCCAAAGACTGCGCCAACAGGTTGTCACTGTTTGCCAGTGCGTTATTTGCCAACATAGCCGATACATTATAATTGATTCTCATACGCCACCTCTACCTCTGCTTCCTTGATCGCTTGTATCAATACCTTGGATATACGGTACAGCTTTGCATTGTCTGTCTTCTCTGCGTCCTGTGTCCGGCCAAAATCCGTTCCCCTCCGGAAAGGCTCTAAGGGCGCGCTCTGCTTCGCCGCGTCCGCGCCTATCTCCCTGCTCACCACCGGCAGGCGGGACACGGTCATATCCAACTGTTTGATCCGAACACTAAATATATCGGCTGCCCGCTTACATTTCGTAACCTCTTCCTCGGTATTTCCCACTAAAAATCCACTGACCGTTCCGTCCTTGACGGCAAGGCTCGCCTCCACGCTGCCGTCGGGCAGCTTTGCCGCAATATGGATATTGCCCCTTCTGGCGCTGTCATGCTCCAGGGTCAGATGTATCTGCGTCAGCTCATCCCCGATATATACGGGGATCACATATTCCTCCGAGGCGGCGACCTGACCGGCGATGGCAAGCTGCTTGTGCATCAGCTTCAAATTGCGCACATCCACGCTGGTGTCCGCTTCCAGGCTCATCTCCTCCGTCAGATCCTTCAGTTCCTCGATCGCCTGACCGTACCCCTCCTGAAAGGCGGCCTTGTCGTCCAGCTTCTCCCAGAGACGATCCGGCAGCTTCCGCTCCTCCCTGGTCTTTGCCAGATGCTCCCGAAGCGTTGCAAACAGCTCGCTGTCTCCGTGCAAAAGCGCCTGTGCCGCCAAAAGATTTCCGGCGTTTGCGGGCACCTCTCCCTTCTGCAGAAGCCGGACCGCATCCTCCTCCGCCAGGGCGGCTTCCCGCACCTGTTCCAGCTCACGGCTGCGATATTCCGCGGCGCTCTCCTCACTATATGACACTTCTGTCAACGTCTGCCGAACCTCCTGGGTAAATCCTCTGGCGATCTGGTCGGTGATACTGTCGCCCTTTTTCACCAGCTCGGAAAGTGTTCCCAGCGTATCTCTCACCTTAACGTCCACGCCCCTCGACCTTCCGCTGCGCACCGCCGAGAGCAGATTGGAAAACTGTACCTGGGCCTGGCTGTTTACCAGCGCGCCCACCACGGCGCCGTCAGAGCGCTCGATCTGGCGAAGCAGGCGGTAAATGCCGACGTAGGCATCCCGCTCCTGGTCCGTGATCTCCCGATTTTTCTCCAGTCCGTACAGGAAACGGCTGTAGCTCTCCGCGCTCTCCTCATAGGAGCGGGAGGAATCGTTGAAATATTCGTTTAATTCGTCAAAGCTTTTTTCCAGGGGGTTTACGCCGTCCCGTATCATTTTTAAGACAGACGCGGGTGTCATTTTGTCGACTACGGTGCGCACCTCCCCGTATGCGGCCTTCACCCGCTCCAGGTTCTGCGGCGTGATCTCCATGCGGTTGTACCCAAGGATCCGCACCGCCCGCCGATTTTCCTCGTCGGGCTCATACCCCAGATCCTCCAGGATATCGTCCACATTGGCAAAGGCCTTGCGGATGCTGTCCCCCAGATCCTTCCGCGGCTCCGTCATCAGTGCCTCGTAGCTTTCTCCCGCCCTGTCGTAGGCGCTCTGGAGCTCCTTTCCCTCCCGGTGGAACTGGGAGAGCGTGATATCCGCCTCTCTGACGCTGTAGGTTCCCACCAAACGGATCGGCAGAGCGGGCAGCTCCGCGATCACCTGATTGGCGGTATGATAGCTCTGATATTTCTCAACCGAACGGGCGTCATTCGGGAAGTAACGGTCCGCCACCTCCCGTTCCGCCTGGCGCAGCGCCTCCAAAAGCTGCTCCATCGGGGCCGTGTCAATGGAAAATCCGCTCTTTAGCAGCTTTACGTTGACCTCCGCCGTCATGCGGAGGCGGATCTCCTCCAGCTGCTTTCTCGCCGTGATATCCTTCAGATCCGTCCAGTCCGCATCGCTCAAATAATGTTCCAGGACGCGCCGGGCCTTCCCGTAAAGATTCTCCGAGTGCGCCAGATTTGCGTGCACAGGAGTCTTGCCCTCCGCCACGGCATTTGCCGCCGCCTCCGCAAAGGTCTCCTCCTGCACGGGGAAGGAGACGCTCCGAAGATCCCGACAGCGCTGCAGGTTCTCCGCCGTCAGGGGCAGGCCCTGCTCCAAAAGCTCCGACGCATACTGCCGGTTTTCCTCGTTTGCCTCCAGGCCGGCCTGGGCGATCACACGGTCCACCTCCTCCTGGGGGACCTGTCCCTCCGCAGGCCGCGCGGTCTGCGCGTAATAACCCTGTATCTCCTCCGCATAATAGCGCGGTGCCTCCCCTGAAGGCTGTGCGCCGCTGCTCTGTGCCACATAAAAATTCCAGATCTCCGGCTCCAGCCGGTTGTCGATCATATAGTGATAAGCGCCCTCGGTGGGCTCGGTCAGCTCGGAAGCCATATTCCACGCCTGCGCCGCCTGATCCACATTCTCTCGGGTGAGCGGCACATCCGCCTGATGAAAGCTGTCCGTCAGCGCACGGGCCAAAGAATCGCTCCCCACCGCCGCGGCAAGCGTCTCCTCATCCAGGTCATCCGTGTAGCCCTCGATCACCTCGCCGGCCCTGACCATCTCCGCCTTGATCTTGTCTACGATCGTCACGGCCTCCTCCGGATCCATCGTCTGGAAATGAAACCCTTCCCTCTCCAGCTCGGCATAGTCCTCCTCGGACATGGTATTTGACATGACTGTCATATAATCCCGCTGTACGCCCACGTCGATATTGCCGGCCTCCTGCTGCAGCTCGATCAGGGACTTTCCCTTCTCCCTGCGGCTCTCCCGGGGCCAATCCCTGTCGCTTTTGGTCGTAAGATCGAGCTGATAGGTGTCGGCCGCCCTCGGTGTCCGGCTGGCCTCTCTGCCCAGAGGCCTCTCTGTATAAGCTTTTCCCGCCTCCGCGGGCTCCTGGTTCTGAAATGTGATCTTCACTGTCCGTCTCCCCGTTCTCTGACTGATTTCCTTACTGCCATTTCTATTAAGAAACAACATTTCCATAGGAAACAATAAAAGGCGAGCGCTTTTGCACTCACCTTTTATTTCGGTGGAAAACCACAATTTCTTAACCCCTGTTTAGAACACGTACACCGCCGCACAGTAGGGCGGAAGATCCAGCGACACGCAGTAGTCGTGATAATGCGTCTCCTGCTCCACCGCGGAAAGCTCTGCGGGAAGCTCGTTTCCCCAGCCGCCGAAACGCTCCTCGTCGCTGTTCAGCAGGAGCTTGTATTTTTTCTTCCTGGGAACCGGCACCTCATAATTTTCCCATCTCATGGGCGTCATGTTCAGGATGAAGAGCAGGCTGTTCTTTCCGGTAGAATTTTTCCTGACAAAGGAATACACGCTTCGATCGGCATCATCCGCGTTCATCCACTCAAATCCCTCCCAGTTGTTGTCAAACTCATACAGGGAAGGATACTTGCGATACATTTTCAAAAGCTCCTTCACATACTCATGGATCCCCAGGTTGTTTTTCTCGCCCAGCAGATACCAGTCGAGCTCTCTCGCCTCGCTCCACTCTCTCTCCTGGCCGAAGTCCTGGCCCATAAACAGAAGCTTCTTTCCGCAGTGTCCGAACATATAGGTGTAGCCCACACGGAGGTTCGCATATTTGTCTATGGGATAGCCGGGCATCTTGTTCACCATGGAGCATTTCAGATGCACCACCTCGTCATGGGACAGCGGCAGAATATAATTCTCGCTGCTGTTGTAGCTCATAGCAAAGGTCAGGGCGTAATGATTTCCCTTGCGGTAAATGGGATCCAGCTTCATGTAATCACAGAAATCGTGCATCCAGCCCATATTCCATTTGAAGGCAAAGCCCAGTCCCTCTCCGCCGACCTCGCAGGTGACGTCCGGCCAAGCGGTGGACTCCTCCGCAATGGTCAAAAAGCCGGGATATGTACCTCGAACCACGGAGTTCATATGGCGGAAAAACTCGATCGCCTCCAGATTCTGGTTGCCGCCATACTTGTTTGCCACCCACTGACCGGCCTGCTTGCCGTAGTCCAGATAGAGCATGGAGGCCACCGCATCCACGCGGATGCCGTCCACATGAAACTCCCTGAGCCAGAACAACACGTTGGCGATCAGGAAATTCTTGACCTCCGGCTTCCCGTAGTTGAAGATCTTGGTGCCCCAGTCGGGATGCTCGCCCAGACGGGGATCGGGATGCTCATAAATACATTGTCCGTCAAACTCGGCCAGGCCGTGGGCATCCCTCGCAAAGTGTGCGGGCACCCAGTCGAGGATCACGCCGATCCCAGCCTTGTGCAGCTCGTTGACCAGATACATAAAATCCTTCGGGGTGCCGTAACGCGACGTGGGCGCATAAAATCCGGTCACCTGATAGCCCCAGGAGCCGTCAAAGGGATGCTCCGCAATTCCCATCAGCTCCACATGGGTGTACTTCATTTCCTTTAAATATTCTACGATTTTCTTGGCAAACTCGCGGTAATTGTAGAAGCCCTCCTCCGTTCCGTTGTTGGGATGCTTCATAAAGGATCCGATGTGACATTCATAGATGGCCAGCGGCTCTTTGTTCATGTCCTTCTGATCCCGCTCCTCCATCCACTTGCTGTCCTTCCACTCAAATCCTGACAGATCCGTCACTATTGAAGCGGTCCCGGGGCGGTATTCCGCCTGGTTCGCATAGGGATCCGCCTTGTACAGCTTTCTGCCGTCCTGCGCGGTGATCAGGAACTTGTACATAGCCCCTACGCCCACATCGGGAATAAAGCAGCTCCAGATACCGATCTCCCCCAGCTTCTCCATGGGGTTCGCCTGCTCATCCCAGTTGTTGAAGGTTCCCACCACGTTTACCTGCTGCGCATTGGGTGCCCACACCGCGAAGAAGGTTCCCTTCTCCCCCTTTTCTTCGGACAGATGCGCGCCCAGCTTCTGATAGATATCATAGTGGGTGCCCTGACCAAACAGATACAGGTCGTCGTCCGAGATAAACACCTTGGTTTTTGTCTTTGCCATATTCTCCCTCCTCCTCAGGCAAAATCTTTTTCACCTAATATAATCATATCTTCCTCATCGTAGCGCTTCGCCAACAGGATGTCGAAAAAGTGTCCTATCGACTTTTTGTTTGCGTGACGGATCGCGTCGTCCACAATCTTCTTTACCTCTACTACGGTGACTACATGATCACTGGTCTGTCTCTCCTCAATACGGGTGTGCAAGGCCAGAATACCAAATTCATCGATGGAGTACTCCATCTCTCTGGCGTACTGTCTTCCGAAGGCTACCAGCGTGTCATTGGAGAGCGCCTCCACGTCCATGCGGGCGTTAAAGCAGCCTGCCAGCTCACCCGCCTGCGCCAGGAAGTGATCCATCGCCTTTCTGGTATCCTCCAGGATCACTATGATCCCCCTGTGCTCCTGTTGTAAGGATTTATTCAGCTCCTCCTGGGTCTCCTTTGTCATCTGGGAGGCATACTGTATGATCAGCGCTCCGTTGGCAAGCTGATCCACCGTATCTGCCACACTCTTGTTGTTCAGGGAAGCCCCGGACACCTTTGCCACCTTGCCGGAAAAATTGCTATCCGTCATCTTCACCTCGCGGACGATATTTTTGGCAAGGGTCAGAGTGTCCATCCCCTCCTCGCCCGTGATGACCACATTTCCCGTGTAGGGCGCCATACTGATATTGTCGATGACTCCCACCAGCTGCTCTCTGGCGGACCGACTCTGTACATAGGGAGCAAAGAGCTCCCTCTCCTCTCTGGTAAGCGCGCGGACCGGAGTCTTGGGCGGCTCCGTCCGATCCTCGTCCCCCGCAAACGCAGCCGGATCTGCGGCCTCTTCCGGCTTCTCGGACTCCTCGATCTCTTCGGACTTCTTAGAAACCTCTGCCTCTTCCTTCTCAGATTCCAAAGCTTCCGGCTCCTCGATCTCTTTGGGCTCCTTAGAAACCTCTATATCATCCTTCTCTGGCTCCAAAGCTTCCGACTCTTCGATCTCCTCGGGCTCCTCAGAAACCCCTATATCTTCCTTCTCAGACTCCAAAGCTTCCGACTCTTCGAGCTCTTCGACCTCTTCAGAACCCCCTATAGCTTCCCTCTCCGGCTCCAAAGCTTCCGGCTCCTCGATCTCCCCGGACTCTTCAGAAACCCCTATCTCTTCCTCCTCAGACTCCAAAGCTTCCGGCTCCTCGATCTCTTCGAGCCCTTCCATCTCCTCAGAAGCCCCTTCCTCGTCCGACTCCAAGATTTCCGGCTCTTCCGGCTCCTCGAAATCCTCCTCAGGCTCCTCAAAAATCTCTTCTTCCGCAGTCGGTTCGGAACCGGTGAGAGCCGCCTCTCCAAACGCCTCCACCAAAAGCTCCTTCTCCATTTCGGACAATTCCTCTTCTCCGGACTCCTCGACCTCTTCCAGTTCCTCTACTTCGTCCGCATCGGAGAGCTCCTCCGCTCCGCTGTCGGCTGTCTGCGCCTCGTGGTCGCCGGAGTCGCTTTCCAGCTGCTCCAAAAGCCCGTCCTTCACGGATGCGTCAAATTCGGTGAACAATTCGCCGGTCTGTTCCATCACCCGCTTCCGGACTTCCTCCTTGCGCCGCTCCTCGCTCTGCTTTTTCATCATTTCCCACTCTGCAAGGATATCCTGTATGTTCATCTGTCCGGTGATCTGCTTCTCCACGTTGGTGTTATCCGGCATCACCAGACTGATCTGACCGTCCGATTCCTGTGCCAGCACTCCCGCCAGCTCCTTGGGCGGCTCCACATTCATCGCCAGACGGATCGCTTCGTCCATCGCGGCTCTGTGCGGATCCTCTTTCGCGCTCTCCTCCTGAGGCTCTTGGGGGGCCTGGCTGCGCAGAGTCTCCTCCTGCAGCTCGCGCATAACGACCTGGGCGGTGGTATCTTCTACCGCAGGCGCCGGCTTTTTGTCAGGCTCCTCCGGAATCTTCGTCTCCGCCGTGCGCGCTTTCTCCATCACCTGGTTGGCAATGGTGTTGAGCTCTCCGGTCTCTCCGAAAAAGACCTCCGACCCTTCCATCTCCTCGGGCGCGTCCTCCGGAATCAGATCCTCCTCGTCCACTTCCTCGATCTGCGGGTAGTCCAGAGATTCCGTATCTGTCTCCAGCAGAGGCGCAACGATCGCCTCGGTGATCGCATTGTTCCGTCCGGTCTTCTGCTCTTCGTCCAGCACCTCCTTCAGCCCCGCGGCCAGCTCGGCCTGCAGGTTCAGGGTGTTGTACTGCCCCATATCCATGGTCTTCACATGAATGTCAAACTCTTCTTTGGAGGGCTTTACAAAATCATAGACCTTTGTATCCCCCATCTCCGAATCCGGCAGGATCTCTTCCGTTTCCAAAGGATAATCCTGAGGATAATCTTGAGGATAGTCCTGGGAATAGCCTTGGGAATAGCCCTGGGAATCCTCTTGAGGATAATCCTGACGATAATTCCGTGAATCCTCCTGCTGCCTCGGCTGCTTTGGATATTCCGGCTCATATTCCTGCGGCAGCTCTTCCTCCGCAACCGGCTCGGAGTCCTCCCCGTTCTCCTCCAGGGGCAGCTCCTCCTGCTGCGGCGCTTCCTCCTTCAGAGGCTCGGGATCAAAGCGATGGTCATAGCGCTCCTGCTGGCTGGGGCTCAACGGCTGGTGGAGCATCTTCAGTTCCATCGCCTTCACCACATACTTGCCCTCTCCAAACCACAGGATCAGCTCGTCACACTCCTCCACACAGCGGGTCGCCAGACCTACCCTGTGATACAGATACGCCAGCTCATACGCCCATTTCTCACGATAGTCGCGCTTCTTCAGCTCCTCCAGAACGGCGATCCGCTCCTCCAGGCTCACATCCTGCGCCTCATAAAGCTTATACTGCAGGATATAGCGTCCGGGATCCTTGGGCGCTACCTGCACAAACTCCTTGTAGTACTCCACCGCCTGCACAAACTCTTCCGTCTTGATGGAAAGCTCGCACAGAGAATAGCAGATGGTCCTTCCGCCCGGCCTGCGCTCATACGCCAGCAGAAGCATGTCTCTGGCGTCCTCATACCTCCGGTTGATCTTGTAGAGATCGCTGATGGTGCAGAGCATCATCACGCTCTTGACACGACGCCAGTCGATCGTATCTGCAATCTCCGCCGCCTGCACATATTCCCCCTGTGCAATCAGCTCCTTTATCTCATCTGCTCTCACTTTATATTCAAACTTATCCAAAGTATTCGCTTCCTTTACTGATGGCTCATCCTTCGCTTCACTATTACATCTTAGTTTATCATAATACGCAGGTATCTGTCAAAAAATAAACCCTAAAAAAATATGTTTTTTTGTTTCCATTTTATAACAGGCTGCTCAACCTAGCAAACTGCTCCAATGTCAGGGTCTCCCCTCTCACAGTGGGGGGCAGCCCCATCTCCTCCAGAGCCTGCACCACGCGCTCCCGGGTGACGCCGAGCTTCGTCGCGTTGCTCAGCCCGTTTGCCAGCGTCTTGCGCCGCTGATTAAAGGACGCCCGAATCAGATCAAACAGTTTTTCCTCATCCTGCACCTGCACCGGAGGCGTTTCATAGCGGGTCAGCCGGATCACCGCGCTCCCCACATTGGGGCGGGGTATGAAACAGTTGGGCGGCACGTTCGCCACGATCTTTGGCCTGGTATAATACTGCACCGCCAGCGAGAGGGCTCCGTACTCCTTTGTGCCGGGGCCCACCTGCATACGTTCCGCCACCTCTTTTTGCACCATAACGGTAATGCTCTCCACCGGCACCCGTTTTTCCAGCAGGCTCATAATAATAGGGGTCGTAATGTAGTAGGGCAGATTTGCGACCACCTTGACGGGATTTCCCCCGTTTCGCTCCCGCACAAGCTGCTCCACATCCACCTTCAGGATATCCTCATTTAACACGGTGACATTGGGATAGGCCGACAACGTCTCGTTTAAAATGGGGATCAGGGCACGGTCGATCTCCACCGCCACCACCTCTCTGGCGCGCTCCGCCAGATATTGCGTCATCGTGCCGATGCCCGGGCCGATCTCCAGCACACAGTCCTTCTCCCCGATCTGGGCGGCATCCACGATCCGCTCCAGAACAGAAGGGTCGATCAGGAAATTTTGCCCGTATTTTTTCTGAAAACGAAACCCGTATTTCTGCAATATGGATATGGTATTCTGCGGGATCCCCAGCTCTGCCATTTCATCCTTCCTTTCGGCGCACACTCAGTAGCGGAACTCCTCCATAAAATGTGCGCAATTATAAATCACCAGCACGTCCATCCCCTCCTCGGGTTCCATGCTCTCCATCAGCTCGGACACCGATCCGTTGTAATACCTCGGATCCAACACATAAATGGTGCGATAATAAGGCACCAGAAAAGGGATCATGCTGTTGGCGTAGGAATCCTTTACCACAAAGAGCGTTCCACCCGCAAAATAAGAGGTTTCGATTTCCACCAGCGCATGATTGTCGTCCAAAAAATATCCATACTGATTTTTGGTGAGGAGGTAGCTCTCCTCAAACAGGGTGTCCGCGGTGGCCTGCCAGTCATAGGTCACGCTGACACCCGACATAGCCGTCTTTGGGAAAATCCGGATGGCATCCTTGGTGTCCACCACCGGCACGCGGGAGTAAAGCGTCCCCTGGAAATTTTCCGACACGGTCGTCATATTTTCGGTGTCATACAGGCGCGCGTATTTGCCTGCAGTCTCCGCCCACGCGAGATACCCGTAGTAAGCGCCCAGCGTGGTCCAGTGGTGATCGGTGCGGTAATAGATCTCCTCCTCCCGATGCTCCGTCAGCGCCTGATACACATCCACGTAGCGGCGTTTCCCCACCGCCTGCCGCACCCGCTCCAGGAGCCTGGTCTCGTCATAGTAAGCGGCATAGGCCGGCAGCTTATCCGTCAGCACATTGTCCGCGGTCGGCACCAGCATCACCCGGGCGTTCCAGTCCCTCACCAGGCGGCAAAGCGCGTCCACCCTTTTTTGTTCCGTCTCCTCCGTGTAATCCTCCGGCAGATGCCGCTCGATCAGATAATCGTCCGCTCCCAGATAGACGCCGTTGATCTCCTTCTTCTGCAGAAAGATGTCCGCTCTCGTTCGCAGCTCCACCCACTTGTCGCGGCCCACAAACTGGTCCGACACATACTCCTCGTAAGCGTCACTGTACTCCCCCCGAAGGATACTCTCCCGTTCCGGCTCCGGCTTCAAGGCCAGGAGGCGGTTTTCCATCTCCAAGTACAGCCGTTCTCCATTGAAAAAATCAGCCGCCGTAAAAATAAAGAGTATTGCCGCCAACAGGCATATCGTAAAGATCGCGTTTTTCTTCTCATCCATAGTTTCCTGTCCTTCCGCCGCCCGGGCAGCGCTCCTCCTCTCCCTCAAAATCGAAAGTACAAAAACGGATTGTATGACGCCGCCACCACATACGCCACCGACAACAAAAGCAACAAGGCGGGGATCAGCTTCTCACCCAGACGGTAAAGCGCAATGCTCACACCCAGCCGCAGATCCTGAAGCTCCCGCACAAGATTTGCCACAAGCGGTGTGGATGCCACCGCCGCAAGCGCCATCCAAAGGAAATACTCCCCCGTCAGGTACATGCCCTGCTGATCCAGCACACCGATGCCGTTTGCTCCGAACATCGCCCCGAGATAGGAAAAGATCGCTTTCGGCGTCTCCAGGGTAAAACAGCACCATCCCAACAGCACCACCAGCCACGTGTAGATCCGGCCCACCATCATCGGCATAGCTTCCAGCATCCGGCGCAGTCCCGCCTTTTCCAAAATAAGAAAGAAGGCAAACCACAGACCCCAGAACAAAAAATTCAGACCCGCCCCGTGCCAGATCCCCGTGAGCATCCACACGATCAAAATATTGACGATCTGGATCTTAAGCCCTCTTCGGTTTCCTCCCAGAGGAATATACACATAATCGCGGAACCAGCTTCCCAGCGAAATATGCCACCTGCGCCAGAAATCCGTGACGGACGCGGCAATATAAGGATAGCGGAAATTTTCCGGAAGATGGAACCCCAGAATGGCGCCCAGTCCGATGGCCATATCGGAATAACCGGAAAAATCAAAATAAATCTGGAAAGCGAACGCCACAATCCCCAGCCACGCCGTGAGCACGCTCAGATCCCCGTAATCCGCCGCAGAGATCACGCTCCACAGCTCCCCCAGATTATTGGCGATCAACACCTTTTTGGCCAATCCGATCACAAAGCGCTTGGCGCCATAGCTGATCTGCAGCAGATCGACCGGCCTTTTGTGGAGCTCCTTCTCCACCTGTTTGTATTTCACGATGGGCCCCGCGATCAGCTGCGGGAACATTGCCACATAGACCCCAAAATCCAGCAGATTCTTCTGTACCTTCGTCTCCCCTCGATAGACGTCGATGGTGTAAGACATGGTCTGAAAGGTGTAGAAGGAGATGCCGATGGGAAGCGGCAAAAAGGCAAGATATTTAAAGACACACAAAAGCGACAGATTGAGCAGGACCGACGCCGCCAGACAGAGCTTGGACACCGTCCGGTTCCGATAGGCGCCGATCAGCCGTCCCAGCAGATAATCCGCCACCGTGGAAAAGAGCATCAGCACTATGTACACCGGCTCTCCCCACGCATAAAAAATCAGGCTCCCCAAAAAGAGGATGACGTTTTTCATCCTCTGGGGAACCAGAAAATAACATAGCAAAAAGATCGGCAGAAACCGAAACAAAAAAATCACACTGCTGAAAACCATTCCGATAATTTATACCTTTCCAAGCGATCTACTCTTGCGGGAGCTGTTGGCTGAGGATCTCTATCACATGGTCATTCTGGGCCTGGCACTTCTGGATCTTGTCCTCCGTATCTCCCTCGTCAACGGCGGGACCTCCCAGCTGCACATAGCACACATAATCACCGATCCGCTGGACTCTCGCGGCCTGAACCTTTTCCAAATTCATGGGATACTGCACGGCCGCGTTGACCTGACGGTCATAATAATCATAGAGCAGGTCCTCCACCTCCTCCACCTTATCACTTTTGGCTTTAATAATCAACAAGGTATCTACGTTGACGCTGATGGCAGGCATTTCTCCCATATAGTCCTCATACAGATCCGACGTGATCCCATACGAGGATTCCAGATAGTCGCTGGTGATCGGGGAATTGGGCCAGTAATCCTCCCCCAGCTCTTCCACCACCGCTTCCCGAACCTGCGTCATCTCCGGACTCCAACCGTCCTCCTCACCTGACGGATCCTGCGCCTGCGATGTGCCCGATGCGCTCTCCGACGTGGCGGCTGTGCTTCCCTCCGCAGGATCCTTGGTGCTCTCCGTCTGTCCCGCCGTCGGATCCTCCGCGCCGGAGCGGCTGCCGCAGGCCGTCATCGTGGCAAGAAGCGCTCCCAGGATCAAAAATACCGTTATCTTTTTCATAACATCCTCCATTCTCATCCATTTTGGTTTTCTCCTATATTTTAACCAAAATATGGATTCTTAAACCGGACAAAGCATCCTCTTTCCCTGCCAAAACAGAAAGAGGATGCTTTGTTCGTATTTTTATTGATTTGCCATCTGACAGAGCTCTTCCAGCATCTTGGGAAGATCCGTCTCCATATTTTCGTCGGTAAACTGACAGGTCCCCACCTTCCTGTGTCCGCCTCCATTGTACTTTAACATCAGACTGCCCACGTTTACATTGGAGGTCTTATTCAGGATGCTGTAGCCCACCGCCGCGGAACAGCCCAGACCGCCGCGGCCGCTCACGATCCATGCGGAAATATTCTGTTCCGGATACATGCTGTAGATCATAAAGCGGTTGCCGGTATATATGGGATCCACGCCCCTTAAGTCGCTGATAATGACATTTCCCTCCACACGGGTGTGCGCCTTCACCATCTCCTTAAACTTCTCGGTCTGCTCATTGTATACCTCAATGCGCTCCTTTACGTCCGGAAGCTCCAGGATCTCGGCGGTAGTCATCGTGCGGCAGCAGTGCATCAGCTTCTCCATCAGCTGATAGTTGGAGATGGAAAACTGTCTCCATCTGCCCAAGCCGGTCCTGGGATCCATCAGAAATCCAACCAGGATCCATCCCTGCGGGTTCATCACCTCGTCCACCGTCAGATCTCCGGAGTCCACCTTGTCGACCGCGATCATCATATCGTCGAACTGAGGAAACCGCTCTTTTCCACCGTAATACTCATAGATAATACGCGCGCAGGAGGGCGTGATACGGCTCTCTCCCTTGTACTTACCCTCCAGCTGGTTTCTCTCAAACTCACTGGAGTGATGGTCAAACCAAAGTCCGCAGCCCTCCACAAAGGGCACGTTAGCCAGACAGTCATTCTCATTGATCTCCACCAGACCGTCCTGCAGATCCTTCGGATGCGCAAATTTCCAGCTATCAATAATACCAGCCTCCAAAAGAAGCGCACCACAGGCCAAACCGTCAAAATCCGAACGCGTAACTAATCTCACTGCTCTTTCCTCCTTGCACTTTCTATTGATGATCCGAACCGGAAAAATCTCTCAGTGGTATTAGTATAGCATATCCGCTCTTTTTCGGCAACGGAAAATAATATGTCCGGCTGCCGTCTATAAGTCATTTATGATAATGTCTTAATAAACCACAAGAGAAAATGTCTCAAGTGTGGTAAACTTACCTCTGGAAA
>CANRLX010000025.1 GCA_947631615.1 uncultured Acetatifactor sp. | reverse complement strand
GGCGGAGGTTTTGGAAAAGAAGCTGGAGGAATATCTTCCTCGGGAGAAGGTGTCCCACAAGGAGGTGGAGACGCCGGAGGCATCAAAGCCGGATCGGCAGGAGGAAGATTCCTTCACCCTGGAGGAGCTAAAGGAGATAGCCGCGGCCTGTCCCCAGCTCAACGTTTTTGTGGGACTTACCTACTGTGCGGACAGCAGGGAGCTGTATCTGGAAATGCTCAGAGGGTATGGGGTCGGAACCAGGGATCAGGAGCTGGAGGGCTTTTGGGAGAAGGAAGACTGGGAGAATTATCGTATTCAGGTCCACGCCCTGAAGAGCACCGCCCTCACCATCGGAGCCGTGCTTTTGTCGGAACACGCGCGGCTTTTGGAGGCTGCGGCGAAAAGCGGCGATCTGGAGTATCTCCGCGCCCATCACGAGGAGGTCATGGAGGAGTACCGGAGCCTGAAGGAAGGGCTTTGCAAGTTGGGATCGAATGTTGCGGAATAATCCAATTCCTGTACCCTAATTTTGCCCATTTTTTTCTACATCCTGTAATTCTTCCAACATAATTTTTTCAATTCTGATTATGTCCGGCTGCGTCGGAGTAAAACGTACTCCTCTATGTAACAGATTGATTATTTTTCGCGCATTTTTTTCCAATTCCTGGATCAGCTTTGGATCTGAAATCCTCACAGGCTGACCGCCCTTGATGTACTGCCCGTCTATATATTCTGCCATGACGGGAAACATATCCTGAAAGAGAAGCACCGTTTTCCGATCAAAGATTTTTACGATCTTAATTGCATCTGTCGGCTTGTGTTGTTCCTTTTTCTTTTGTATCAGACGTTCAAACTTTTCTGTTTTTGAGCTGCAAGGAACCAGCCAGTAGAGATTGGTACGGCTGTCCTTAAAAGCAAAATAGTGAGGGCGTTTTGTATGTTCGTAATTGATTTTCAAATAAGGGTCTTGAACCCTTGTAAAAAAATCATCGGATACGAAATACAGACTTCCCGTTAAAATCTCCATAAGCGGTTTTTCTCCTCGTAAAATTTAAGCCCCTTGCTCTGGGGCAAGAGGCTTAAAAACTTTTTCACGGTCTATTTGTTATTCGCGTGACCGGAAGCGAACCACGTTTACACGACCTGTTTGTTTTCCGCCTGGCCGGGAACGGACTACTTTTCAAGACAGTTACCTGTCTGTCACTATTATTATACGCAGGCTCGGCAAATATGTCAATCGGAGAAAATTTTTTTATTTCGGTTGCCTCTCTGCCTGATAATTCCTAATCAAAACCTTGTAATTATTTGTTTTTCCGCCTATTATTATACTGATGCCGAGTGCTTTAAAACATGGATATATGTGGCTAATGCCAAAGGATGTGGAAAAGCCGGTTGACGGCAGGACAAAAAGGGGAAAAGGAACAGGATAAAAGATGAAACGATTGTTTTTATTGGAAGATGATTTGAGCTTGATCAACGGGCTTTCCTTTGCTGTAAAGAAACAGGGGTATGAGATAGATGTTGCCCGTACCACTCTGGAAGCAGATACGTTATGGGTAGATGGGAAATATGATTTGGTTATTCTGGACGTATCGCTTCCTGATGGCTCCGGTTTTGATTTTTGCAAAAAGATAAGACAGATTTCAAAAGTACCTATCATGTTTCTTACGGCCGCAGATGAAGAGACAGATATTATTATGGGGCTTGATATTGGCGGCGACGATTATATTACAAAGCCTTTCAAATTAGCGGTATTCCTGTCAAGGATGAACGCGCTGATCCGCAGGAGTGAAAATTTCAATCTCGACGTTACAGAATTGAACTCCAACGATATAAGGATAAGGCTTTTAAAGGGAGAGGTCTATAAACAGGGAAAACTGCTTGAACTAACCGCGAGCGAGTATAAATTGCTATGCCTGTTCATGAAAAATCCGGATCAGGTACTTTCTCCGGAGCAGATTTTAGGGAAGCTGTGGGATTGTAACGAAAACTATATAGACAATAATTCCCTTACGGTATATATCCGCAGGCTCCGTACAAAAATTGAGGATAACCCTGGGACACCAAAACGGATTGTTACCGTCCGCGGCATGGGTTATAAATGGAATACGGCATCTTGAGGTGTACAATGAAAATATTGGCGAATCGAAAAATCAAATTTCTTTTTGGCGGCATCCTGTTTTGCATCTTGATTTTCCTAATGATTTCAGCACTATTAGTAACCCTTGATATTAGAAATGCGGTAGGCTGCATCCTATGCTGCAGTGTATGTATGGGAGCTGCCATATTGTTGCTTTGCTACGGGTATTTTAAGGAACAGCATAAAATCATGGAAAATGCCATATCGCAGATTACAGAATATCTTTCCGGCAATAAGGACGTTACCATTGAGTGTAATGACGAGGGCGAGCTGTACAGGCTGTTCCATGAAGTTAATTCTTTGGTTGCAATCCTGAACGCCCATGCCGAAAACGAAAAAAGTGCAAAGAAATTTTTACGCAATACGCTGTCGGATATTTCACATCAGCTAAAGACACCGCTCGCCGCCCTTAATATCTACAATGGCATTATACAAGACGAGGCAAAGGAATTGCCGACCATACAAGAATTTAGCCGGCTTTCCGAGCAGGAGCTTGATCGTATTGAAACCCTGGTACATAGTCTTTTGAAAATTACAAAGCTGGACGCGGGCACGATTGTTTTAGAAAAGTCGTTAGAAAATGTGTCCGAGCTTGCGGAGAATATAAAAAAGCATTTCCTGTTTCGCGCCGAACAGGAGGGAAAAGAAATCCTCCTATCGGGCAAGGAAGAGTGCTCTCTTTTCTGTGACCGTAACTGGATAATCGAAGCGATCGGCAACCTTGTAAAAAACGCCCTTGACCACACGGAAAAAGGAGGCACGATCTGTATTGAGTGGCGGGCACTTACCTCTATTGTTCAGATTGTCGTAAAGGATGACGGCAGCGGCATACATCCGGAGGATTTGCACCATATTTTCAAACGGTTTTATCGCAGTCGTTTTTCTAAAGATACACAGGGTATCGGGCTTGGACTATCCCTTACAAAGGCGATTGTAGAAGCTCATAATGGGACGGTTGAAGTTGACAGCACATTAGGAGTAGGAACCTCTTTCATAATGAATTTTCTGAACCCTACAAAATTGTAGGGCGATTGTAATGTTAGTGTAGGATTTCTGTGTTATATTGGGGCAATCAAAACAGAAAGAGGTGCTTTACACAAATGAATTTATTAGAAGTCAACGATCTCAGCAAAACGTACGGAAGCGGCGAAACTGCCGTACACGCTTTGAAAAAAGTCAGCTTTTCCGTTCCCAAAGGCGAATATGTGGCTATTGTCGGGGAATCCGGCTCCGGCAAAAGTACGCTGCTCAACATGATAGGAGCACTTGACACACCTGTGTCTGGAAAAGTAACGATAGGCGGCAAGGATATTTTTTCCATGAACGACAGCAAGCTTACCGTTTTTCGTCGGAGGAATATCGGCTTTATCTTTCAGGCGTTTAACCTCATTCCCGAACTAACGGTTGAGCAGAATATCCTTTTTCCGGTGCTGCTTGATTATCAAAAACCCGATAAAAAATATTTGGAGGAACTCCTCGCAGTCCTTAATTTGACAGAACGACGCAACCACTTGCCGAGCCAGTTATCCGGCGGACAACAGCAGCGTGTGGCAATCGGACGCGCCCTTATTACGCGTCCGTCGCTAATCCTTGCCGACGAACCCACCGGCAATCTTGACACACAGAACAGCAGCGAAGTGATTGCCCTGTTAAAAGAAGCGTCAAGGAAGTATGAGCAGACCGTTATAATGATTACGCATAACAGGAGCATTGCACAGAGCGCAGACCGGATATTGCAGGTATCAGACGGTGTGCTGACCGATTTGGGGAGGTGCCGTGAATGAAAAGCTATTTAAGCCTTATTCCGATCTCCGCAAAAGTACACAGGCGGCAAAGCCGCATGACCCGCATTTGTATTATTCTTGCCGTATTCCTTGTAACTTCCATTTTTTCTTTGGTAGAAATGTGGACAGACGGGCAAATGACTGCAATGCGGAGTAAGCACGGGGATTGGCATATTGCCCTTCAAAATATGCCGGAAGATAAAGCGGAACAGGTGATAGATCATTTGGATGTGGCGTATTCTTCATGGTATGATGAAATCAATGCAAATGTAGATCGCAATTTTTATGTCAACGGAAAAAATGTTGTGTTGTATGGTGCCGAAGAAGCCTATGTTTCGGATATTATGAATTATCCGTCGGAAGGTTCCTATCCACAAACGGAAAAAGAAATTGCCATTAGCGCAGACGCAAAAAAGTTGTTCGGTGTTCAAACCGGCGACGATGTGGTTCTAAATACGCCGGCAGGCGATTTTCATTATACAATATCGGGATTTTATGAAGATGATAAGGAATTTAATGACATAATGGAAGGAGTCTGCATCTATATGTGCAGAGCTGCGTTTGATGAAATACAAAATCTCAATGGCATAAAACCTTCCTCTCAATTTCTGATTCGGTTTCAAAATGAGAGCGGTTTGAAAAAGACGATTGCTGATATGAAAGAGCAATATTCTCTCACATCTGAGAATATTAGCGAAAACACGGCTGTTTTGAGCCTGTTGGGAGCGAGCAGCAACGAAAGCGTAAACGGATTATATCCTTTGGCAACGGCTTGTTTTGTTATTGTACTGATTGCCGGAATCTTTATGATTGCAAGCTGTATGAACAGTAATGTTGCGCAACGGACAAAATTTTTTGGAATGATGCGCTGCATTGGGGCAAGCAGGCAGCAGATCGTTCGTTTTGTAAGGCTTGAAGCATTGAATTGGTGTAAGACAGCAATCCCTGTTGGCTGCGTGTTAGGAATGGCAACTTGTTGGATACTGTGTCTGATATTAAAATTTATTGTAAAAGGGGAATGGGTAGATGTGCCGCTATTTTCCGTAAGTACAAACGGGATCCTCTGCGGAGTAGTCGTAGGTGCTATGACCGTGTTTCTCGCAGCCCAATCTCCGGCTAAACAGGCGGCGAAAGTTTCGCCCGTTGCGGCAATCTCTGGCAATACGGAATCAACAAAGAAGATCGTCCATGCGGCAAATACAAGATTTTTTAAAGTAGAAACCTCTCTTGGTGTCCATCATGCAACGGGAAATAAGAAAAACCTAATTCTTATGACAGGCTCCTTTGCCCTTACAATCATGTTGTTTTTGACTTTTTCAGCGTGTCTGGATATTGTTCATAAACTGCTTCCGTCGGTGAGCAATTTCACTCCGGATATTATGATCAGCAGTCAAGACGGATCTAATTCCATAGACAAAAATATATCCGGAGAAATTTCTCAAATATCGGGGGTAGAATCTGTGTTTGGCGTGATGTGCAACATAGGATATCCCACAGAAATTAACGGAGACGCATCTAGAATAGATTTGTTTTCCTATGGAGATGTCATGATGGACAGATTTAAAAAATCTGTTGTAAGCGGAAATATATCAAAAACATATGGAAATTCTCAATATGTGATGGCGGTCTACAGCGACCGTACAGGATTGGATGTGGGAGACAAGATAAAAATAGGAGCGGAAGAACTGGAAGTTGCGTGCGTTATGTCCGAGGGAGTGGGAAGTGTCAGCGGTTCGGCGGTTGTAGTATGCTCGGAAGAAACTTACACACGTCTGATGGGCGAACAGGGCTATGCTATGTTAGGCGCTGTATTGGAAAAGGATGTGTCGGATGCAGCGGTAAACAAAATTTATGGGCTGTCAGAAGAAAATGTAGTTGCAGACAGAAGAGCGGAAAAGGAGGAAGTCAATGGTTCCTACTGGGTGTTCCGAATTGCGGCCTATGGCTTTCTTGCTATCATTTCTCTGATAACCATATTGAATATTATGAACAGCATTTCAATGGGTGTATCTGCAAGGATGAAACAATATGGGATTATGCGTGCTGTTGGTATGGGAAATGGGCAGGTCACAAAAATGGTAACTGCCGAAGCCGTCACATATGCTGTCTGTGGTACGATTGTCGGGATGATACTTGGCCTGTTGCTTCACTATCTGATTTACACAAGGATACTTATTACCCATTTTGGCGGCACCTGGAATATTCCTTTTACTGCGATTGCTGCGGTGCTATTGCTGGTTATTTTTTCTTGTATTCTGTCAATCTCTGCGCCGGCAAAGCGTATGCGCAATATGGCAATTACAGAAACAATCCATGGATGCTAACGGCAATTTAGCGAAAACGGAAAACAATGGTGAAAACGAGCCTTGGATGTGCTATAATGGATGCGGGCATATCAAGGCTCTTTTCGACGATACGCCGTAAGCTCTTTAAACGGAAAGGAAATAGAACATGAATATTTTGTCGCCATCGATTTTGTCGGCTGACTTTTGGAGGCTGGGGGAGCAAATCCGCCTGCTGGAGCAGTGCAAAGTGCCCTATCTGCATATCGACGTGATGGACGGGCTGTTTGTGCCCTCCATCTCCTACGGTATGCCTGTGATCGCTTCTCTTCGGAAGCGCACGGAGCTTTTCTTTGACGTGCATCTGATGATCGAGAGGCCGGAGCGTTATGTGAAGGAATTTGCAGAGAGCGGTGCGGATCTGATCAATTTTCACCTGGAGGCTTCGGATCAGGTGGAGGAGACGATTCGGGCGATCCGAAGCTATGGGAAAAAGGCGGGGATCACCATCAAGCCAAATACGCCCGCGAAGGCGGTGGAGCCCTATCTGGGGCTGGTGGACATGGTGCTGGTAATGACGGTGGAGCCGGGTTTCGGCGGACAGAAGCTGATACCGGAGTGCCTGGACAAGGTGACGCAGGTGCGCCGTATGGTGGAAGAGAGGGGGCTGCCAACGGACATCCAGGTGGATGGGGGCATCGCGGCGGACAATGTGGAGCTTGCGGTCCGCGCCGGCGCTAATGTGATCGTGGCGGGCTCCGCAGTGTTTAAAAACGACATTTGCGCAAATGTGAGAGAGCTTTTACAGAAAATGAACGGATGACAAGATTTGGGAGGGCGATAGATGGAGCTGGAGATTTTACACGCGATACAGGGGTTACATAGGGATTGGCTGGATCCGGTCATGGTCTTTTTTTCGGCCATTGGGAACAGCGGGTTTTGCTGGATTGTGTTGAGTGTGGTGCTCGCCTGTATTCCCAGGACGAGGAAGTGCGGCGTCACCATGCTGCTGAGTATGGCGCTGACATTTGTTCTGGGCAATCTTTTCCTGAAAAACCTGGTGGCCCGCCCCAGACCATGCGCAGTTGACAAAAGTGTCACATTGCTGGTGCCGTTTCCCTCCGAGTATTCCTTCCCCTCGGGGCACTCCGCCTCCTCTTTTACGGCGGCAGCCGCCCTGTTTGCTTATCAGCGCCGGATAGGGTTGATCGCGCTTTTCGTTGCGGCGGTCATCGCCTTCTCCAGAATGTATCTTTTTGTCCACTATCCCACGGATATCCTGGGCGGTATCTGTATCGGGGTCCTGGATGCCTTTCTGGTCGTCCGGCTGATGCGCGCATGGGAGAGGAGACGGGCGTCCCTCTGACCTCTGCTTTGGCCCGCCTGAGAGGGGGACAAGGATCGCCGGAGAACGAAGCGGAATAGGATATAGAAAAGCTTTTTTGGGGAGTAGTATGGATTCATTCGGGCGATCCAACGAACTGAGTATCGTGACACAAAAGTATCTGAAGAGCTACCGGTGTATTCTGGATGATATGATTCGGGGTATGACCGGAGCCAGGCTGACGGACAGCATCTCTCATAATTTTATGGTGCAGATGATCCCCCATCATCGGGCGGCCATCGAGATGTGCAGAAACCTTCTGCAGTACACCACATGTATTCCGCTGCAGAATATTGCGGAGGGGATCATTAAAGAGCAGACAAAGAGTATTGCCAATATGGAGCAGATCCTCTGCGGCTGCGGTCGGCAGCGAAATTCCTGCCGGCATCTGGCCTGTTTTCAAAACAGGATGAACCGGATCATGGACACCATGTTTGCGGCGATGGAGGACGCGTGCAGCGACAATGAGCTAAACGACAATTTCCTGCGGGAGATGATCCCCCATCATCGGGGCGCGGTGGAGATGTCCCAAAACACCCTGCAGTACCATATCTGTCCGGGGCTGATCCCGATTTTGAATGCGATCATTGCCTCGCAGGAGAAGGGGATCTGTCAGATGGAGGCACTGTTGAGAGGAGAGTCCCTGACAAAGGGCGTATCAAACGGATAGAAAAAGGAGGAAGAGGATGCGGATCGGAGGAGTCGAAAACCATATAAACGAGCACACCCACCATGTCACCAGCATGGCCCACGACCATGTGCCGCGGGAGAAGGAGCCGTTGGGAGGGCTGCCCCAAAGGGAGTCAAACGGTGGTTTTGGCGCCTCCTCCGAGACCCAGCGGAGCCGGTTTTCTTTGTCCGAGTGGATCGCGGATCCGCTGAAGAGTCTCCGGAAATTTGCGCTCCGGATCTGGAACGGAGGGGATTCGGGCAGCGGCGTCTCGGCGGGAACGGGAGAGAGGCAGCTTACCGGAGAAGAACAGCCCTTGGCGGGCGCCTTGGAGGAAGTGGATGCGGACGCGGCGGGAGGCGGCATGAGCGGGGCGGCCGACGATCGGGGCAATCCGCAGGCGAGCGTGCAGGCCAATGTGCAGACTCCGAGCGCTGTCCTGCACAATCCTCAGATCGCCGCGGCAGCCACCGGAGTGCCGCAGCAAAATATCTACAACAATCCGTACTTTGCCGCGATCGAAGACACCGGCAGACAGTCCCAGCACATCTGGCAGAAGATGAAGGTGCGGTTTCACAGCGTGGCGGGATTTTTGACCAGGCGTTTTTCCTTCTCCGGCAGAAACTCCTTCCAGGCGAAGCAGGAGAAGCCCAAGGAAGATCTGCGCCGGCGCAGCCGGTATCGGAGCGAAAATCTGGATGTGGAATGTGTGCTCACCGACGACAGTTATCTCTTGGACTCCTATGACCGAAGCGGCAATTACAGGCAGCTCTCCACTCGGGACAGCGCCACGGCTTTGGCGGCCCAGGGGGAGAGGAAGGAGCAGGACGTCCGGCCGGAAGGGGATTGACAAAGAGGGGTGTCCTGTGCTAATCTGACTCTAGTTGGACGGAGACAAAAAAGGTTTCAAACGCGACGACGAAGAGAGTACGTTTTTCGGAGCTTTACAGAGAACATTCCGGAGGCTGAGAGGAATGGAGCGGGCGGAAAGCGGAAGATGGCTTCCGAGCAGCGCACCGAGCCGGAGGATCCCCCCCGGGGAGCCGGTCAGGCTGCGACAGGTTCCGCCTGTTACAGCGGATAGGGTTATCGACCCGATGAGGCGTGTACCGCAAGGTGCAGGCGAAGAGAAGTGGTAACACGGGCATACGGCTCGTCTTCTGTGGAAATACTATCCAAAAGTATTTTTCGGAGGGCGGGTTTTTTGTTGTGGAGGCGAAGCGCCGGAAACCTGAAACGAAGAAAGAGAGGAAATTCCATGCAGAACAAAGGGAAGTACTATTTGACCACAGCCATTGCCTATACCTCAGGCAAGCCCCATATCGGCAACAATTATGAGGTCGTGCTGGCGGACAGCATCGCCAGGTTTAAAAGGAAGGAGGGCTACGATGTTTTCTTCCAGACCGGCACCGACGAGCACGGGCAGAAGATCGAGCTGAAGGCACAGGAGGCCGGCATCACTCCCCAGGAGTTTGTGGACGGGGTCGCCGGAACGATCCAGGGACTCTGCGATCTTTTGCATATCTCCTATGACAAATTTATCCGCACCACGGATCCCGACCACGAGAGGCAGGTGCAGAAGATCTTCAAGCGCCTCTACGATCAGGGGGATATCTACAAAGGGGCCTACGAGGGGCTCTACTGTACCCCCTGCGAGTCCTTTTGGACGGAGTCGCAGCTTGTGGACGGCAAGTGCCCCGACTGTGGCAGGGAGGTGAAGCCCGCCAAGGAGGAGGCGTACTTTTTCCGCATGAGCAAATATGCGGACAGGCTGATCAAACATATCAACGAGCATCCGGAGTTTATCCAGCCCGTGTCCCGCAAAAACGAGATGATGAACAACTTCCTGCTGCCCGGGCTGCAGGATTTGTGTGTGTCCCGCACCTCCTTCAAATGGGGAATACCGGTGGATTTTGACGATAAGCATGTGGTCTATGTGTGGCTGGACGCGCTGACCAACTACATCACCGGCATCGGATACGACGCGGAGGGAAACAGCAGCGACCGGTACAAAAAGCTCTGGCCGGCGGATCTGCATCTGATCGGCAAGGATATCATCCGCTTCCACACGATCTATTGGCCGATCTTTTTGATGGCGCTGGGAGAGCCTCTGCCCCGACAGGTGTTTGGGCATCCCTGGCTTTTGATGAGCGGCGGAAAGATGAGCAAGTCCAAGGGAAACGTGCTCTATGCGGACGATCTGGTGGATTTCTTCGGGGTGGACGCCGTGCGCTATTATGTCCTTCACGAGATGCCCTATGATAATGACGGTAATGTCACATGGGAGCTGATAGCGGAGAGGCTCAATTCCGATCTGGCGAATACGCTGGGAAATCTGGTGAACCGCACCATCTCCATGAGCAACAAATACTTTGGAGGCGTGGTGGCGGACAAGGGCGTCTGCGAGGAGGTGGACGCCGATCTGAAAAACACCGTCACAGGCGCCTACGCAAAGGTGGCGGAGAAGATGGAGACTTTGCGCGTGGCGGATGCCCTCACGGAGATCTTTGGGATTTTTAAGCGCTGCAACAAGTATATTGACGAGACGGAACCGTGGGTTCTGGCCAAGGACGAGGCAAAGGCGGACCGCCTTTCCACCGTGCTCTACAACCTGGTGGAGGGTATCGTTATCGGGGCCTCCCTCTTAGAGCCCTACATGCCGGAGACCGCGGAGAAGATCGTGGAACAGCTAAACACTTCCCTGCGCGGCTTTGACCAGCTGGAGCAGTTCGGCCTCTATGAGAGCGGCACCCGTGTGACGGAGAAGCCCACGATCCTCTTTGCCCGTCTGGATGTGAAGGATGTGCTGCAGCGGGAGGAGGAGATTGCCCGGGCGATGATGGAGGAGGCCGGGGAAGAAAACGCCGGAGAAGGAAACAGCGGAGAAGAAAACAGCGGGGAGCAGGAGGTCATCGACCTGGCGCCCAAGGCGGAGATCTCCTATGACGACTTTGCCAAAATGCAGTTTCAGGTGGGCGAGATCCTCCGGTGCGAGGCGGTCCCCAAGTCCAAGAAGCTTCTGTGCAGCCAGGTGCGCATCGGAAGCCAGGTGAAGCAGATTGTGTCCGGTATCAAGGCGCACTATTCTCCGGAGGAGATGGTGGGCAAAAAGGTCATGGTGCTGGTCAATTTAAAGCCTGCCACGCTGGCGGGCGTGGTGTCCGAGGGGATGCTTCTGTGCGCCGAGGACGCGGACGGGAATCTGGCGCTGATGGCGCCGGAGAAGGAGATGCCTGCCGGTGCGGAGATCTGTTAAAAAAACTTTATATTTTTTCCGCAAAGAGGGTTAAAATTTCGGCCGGAATAAGATATAATAAAACCATGCCTTTCAAAAGGTGTGGTTTTATTGTTTCGGAGGTTCCGGATCTATGAGAAAGGAAGAATTTTTCTTTGATTCCAGGGATGGCATAAGCCGTCTGCACGCGGTGCGCTATCTGCCGGATTCGGGAGAAGTGGCCGGGGTCGTGCAGATCGTGCACGGGATGGCGGAATATATAGAGCGGTACGAGGAATTTGCCGCCTTTCTGACAAAGAGTGGTTTCGCGGTGACGGGTGAGGATCACCTGGGACACGGAAAATCGGTTCCGGAGGGAGGGCTTTACGGCTATTTCTGTGAGCGGGATCCCGCTACCGTGGTGGTGAGGGACGTCCATCGGCTGAAGAAAATGACCCAGGAGCGCTTCCCTTCCGTCCCCTATGTGTTCGTGGGGCACAGTATGGGCTCCTTTATCCTGCGCAATTATCTGTGCCGCTACGGGAGCGGGATCAGCGGGGCGGTGATCGTTGGGACCGGTATGCAGCGAAAAAGTACCGTCCGGCTGGCTCGGGCGGTTGCGGCGGCACAGGGGCTCTTCTGCGGCGGGAAGCATGTGAGCCGGCTGATAGATAAGGCGTCCTTCGGCGCCTACAACCAAAGGGTGGAAAAACCGCGCACGCCCGTGGACTGGCTCAGCCGAAACGAGGAGAACGTGGATCGGTATCTGGCGGATCCGATGTGCGGTTTTGTCTTTACGGTGAACGGCTTTCGCACCCTGTTTGAGCTGATTTCCCGTATTCAGGATCCGGAGAACCTGAGGAAGATCCCCAAGGATCTGCCGCTGTTTCTGCTCTCCGGAGCGGAGGATCCGGTGGGGGAGTACGGCGCGGGTGTGGACAGAGCGTACCGGTCGCTGCGGGATGCCGGCGTCAAAAGGATCCGCGTCAAAATGTACGACGGAGACCGGCATGAGCTTTTGAATGAGACAGACAGGGAGCAGGTGTTTGAAGAGATCCTCGGCTGGATCGGCGAGGAGGTTTTGGCGCCGTCTTGGAACGGACACGGAGGGACAGAGGCGGTGAGCGGACATGAGTGACGAAAAGATCCCTTACGAGGTCAGGTGGGCGACGTCGGATGAATGGAAGCCCGCTATGGTCATGATCTGGAAGACCTTTTTAAAATATGAGGGTCAGGACTACAGTCCTGAGGGTATACGGAATTTCTTTGAGTTTATCACGGATGACGGACTCTACAGGGCTTTTTTGGACGGAAGGTATCAGATGATGGTGGCGGTCGACGACGGACGCGTCATCGGCGCGGGTTCCCTCCGCAACAGCAATCATCTGTCTCTGTTGTTTGTGGATGAGGACTATCACCGACGGGGGGTGGGCCGCACCCTGATGGAACGGCTGTGCGATTATCTGAAGCGCGAGGCGGGAGAGTGTTTTATGTCGGTTCAGGCGGCGCCCTATGCGGTGATGTTTTACCGAAAGCTGGGCTTTCGCATTGTGAAGCCGGAACAGGAGATCTCCGGCATCCGTGTGACCGCTATGGAAAAGAGGCTCCGGTAGGAGCCGGAGAGGAAAGGAAGGAAATGCGATGAAATTTTTTGACTTGGAGGGCCCGCTGATCCGAACGCTGAACCGGATGGCGGATCTGATGTGGCTCAATATCCTGACGATGGTCTGCAGCATACCCCTGATCACCGTTGGGGCGTCCTTTACGGCGCTGCACTATATGGCGCTGAAGATCATACGGGACGAGGAGGGGTATATCACCCGGGGATTTTTCAAATCGTTTCGGGAAAACTTCCGGCAGTCTACGGTTATCTGGCTGATCCTCGTGGCGATGATGGCGGCCCTGTGGGGCGACTATTATCTGATCGTGAGACAGGGGATGGAGCTTGGCAATGTCCACAGGATGCTGATTATGGTAATCGGCGTGTTCACGCTGTTTACGGGGGTGATGATCTTTCCCGTGCAGGCGAAGTTTGCCAACCCCATACGGGTCACCATACGAAATTCCTTTATCGTGGCGGTGCTGCAGTTTCCCAAGACCTTTTTGATGATCCTGCTTTCGGCGTTTCCGGTGGTGCTCATTTATATCTCGTGGAGGCTGATCCCGATTGCGTTTCTCTTCGGCTTTTCCTTGCCGGCGGTGCTGTCGGCGGCTCTTTATAACAAGAGCTTCCAGCGGATGGAGGCGCAGTTTCTGGAGAGCAGCGCCCCAGAGGAAGAGGAGGACGACGGGGAGAGCATTTTCAGCGATAAGCTGGACGACACAATCGCGGAGGATACCTCTCTTCGATAGAGGATCGATCATGGGCGGAGGAGATTATGGGCAAGAAATGGTTGGGGAAGGTACACATACAAGAGATCCTGTGTCTGGCGGTGCTGGTGGTGCTGGCGATAGCGATGCTGACCAGCTTTACACGCAACAGTAAGGACGAGCTGCAGAAGCTGGTGGAGCACGGTATCACCCAGGAGCTGGAGACCTACAGCGCGCGCATCATGGGGGAAATGGATCGCGTGGCGGGAGCCGTGACGGTGGCGGACAGGGTGTTCGTGACCAGCATTGAGCTGAACAATGAGGTGATAGAAGATATGCTCTCGGTCATACCGACCTCCTGTGAGTCCTATCTGGCGGTTTACTGTCGGGTGGACGGCACGGCGGTGACCAGCGAGAGTGAGATCCTGCATCTGGGCAAGGCGGAGTATTTTCCCGAGCTGCAGGGGGAGGAACCGTTTTACACCTATGTGGAGAACGACGGCGTGACGGGAAATTCCGCGGTGATGTACGTGCATCCGGTGGTGCGCAACGGGAGCAAGAGAGGATATCTCCTGGCGTTTCTGCCAAATGATTTTCCACTCTCCGCCGTGCAGGATTCCGAGTATGAGAACCGCGCGTTTTTCTCCATCATGGAGAAGAACGGACAACAGAGGATCAATTTCGGGGACACGGAGCACACGGGGCTTCTGGTGGAGGATTTCTGGGGAAACATTGCGAACTGTCTGAGCGAGGGACAGGACTGGCAAACGCTGGAGGACCAGATACACGAGGGGAATACCGGCAGTGTTTACATAAGCTGTAACGGGGAAGACCGGCTGATCTGCATCACCAGATTAAACGGTACAAACTGGCTTCTGGTGATGGGAGTGGAGGAGCGGTATGTGTCCTCCCTGGAGAGCGGGGTGTGGGACTACAACAACCGTTTCCAGCTCTGGATCTGCGGGCTGCTGCTCGGAATCCTCGTGGTAATCATCGTGTTCAACGCCAGAAACAGGATGCACAGCATGGAGGAGAGCCGAGAGCTGGAGAACAAGGCGGACACGGATCTTCTCACCGGCCTGAACAACAAGATCGCCACGGAGCGCAAGATCACGGAATATATGAAGAATAGCCGTGACAGCCAGGCGATGATGGTGGTTCTGGATGTGGATAACTTTAAAAAGATCAACGACACGATGGGACACACCTTTGGCGACGAGGTGCTGCGGAGCCTGGGACACCAGCTCAGAGTGCTGTTTCGCTCCTCCGATATCCTGGGCCGCCTGGGAGGCGACGAGTTTATCATTCTGTTAAAGGACATCAAGGAGGATGCGCAGCTGGAGAAAGAGGGCAAAAAGCTGGAGGATTTCTTCCACCAGTTTGAGGTGGGAGAGTACGTGAAGTACTCCGTCACGGCAAGCCTGGGGGCAGCGGTGTTCCCCAGGGACGCGGACACCTTCGAGGGAATGTATAAGGCGGCGGACGCGGCGCTGTATATGGCCAAACGGCGGGGAAAGAACCAGCTTGCCTTCTACGAGAAAAGAAAGTCGGAGAAAGAGTAGAGTTGTATAAACTGCCGAATAAGGCACCGGTAATTTGGTTAAAGTGTCTAGCATTTATAAAAAAAAGGAAGATTATAAGCAATTCTCACAATCAGAATAAAAATCTTTGTGAAATAGTGGTATGGCGCTTGTTTTACTTTTTCGTTATACTATTTTCAGTATCAAAAGAAACTTTTGAGATGGAAAGGAGTTTACTCGAATGGCAAGTTTATCTTTGAAGAACATCTGCAAGGTATATCCCAACGGCTTTGAAGCGGTAAAGGACTTCAATCTGGAGATTGCAGACAAGGAATTTATCATTTTCGTTGGACCTTCCGGATGTGGTAAGTCCACCACACTTCGTATGATCGCAGGTCTGGAGGACATTTCTTCCGGTGAGCTGAAGATCGGTGACAGAGTAGTAAACGATGTAGAGCCCAAGGACAGAGACATCGCAATGGTATTCCAGAACTACGCTCTGTATCCTCATATGTCCGTGTATGACAACATGGCATTTGGTTTGAAGCTGAGAAAGGTTCCCAAGGATGAGATCGACAAGATGGTGAAGGAGGCCGCAAAGGTTCTCGACCTGACCAAGCTGTTGGATCGTAAGCCCAAGGCTCTTTCCGGTGGTCAGAGACAGCGTGTGGCAATGGGCCGTGCAATCGTGCGTAACCCCAAGGTATTCCTTATGGATGAGCCGCTGTCCAACCTGGATGCAAAGCTGCGTGTGCAGATGAGAATCGAGATCGCTAAGCTGCATCAGAGACTGGGCACCACCATCATCTACGTTACCCATGACCAGACCGAGGCTATGACCCTTGGCGACAGGATCGTAGTTATGAAGGACGGTGTCGTTCAGCAGGTTGACACTCCTCAGAATCTGTATGAGAAGCCTCAGAACCTGTTTGTTGCAGGATTTATGGGATCCCCTCAGATGAACTTCCTGGATGCTACCGTGAGAGTGAACGGCGATGTTGCAAGCCTTGAGATTGCAGGCAAGGCAATTCCTCTTCCCGCTGCAAAGTCCAAGAAGCTGATCGACGGCGGCTACAACGGAAAGGTTGTTACCTTTGGTATTCGTCCCGAGGATGTATACGATTCTCAGGAGGCTATTGAGAAGTCCCCTCAGAGCGTATTCGAGTCCACCGTTAAGGTATATGAGTTGCTTGGTGCAGAGGTTTATCTGTACTTTGATCTGGATGAGTTCCCGATCACTGCCAGAGTGGATTCCCGCACAAGCGCAAGACCCGGCGATACCGTTAAGTTTGCTCTGGATGTTGACAAGATCCATGTATTTGACAAGGAGACGGAGCACGTTATCACCAATTAGTCCATAGTTTGAATGATCATCGGGGGAGTGCCGGAGACGGCGCTCCCCTTTTTGCTTGCAGAGAAAAATAAAATATTATATGATTATAGGTAGAAAAAAACTGCGCGTTGACGGTACGGAAAGGGAGAAACTATGATATCCAGTCAGGTGATTCAAACCAGCCTTGATGAGCTGAAGGCTATTACAAAAGTAGATTTGAGCGTGTATGACACTTCGGGAGGGATGGTCGCATCCACGGAGGAGAGCAGTGATATTGCGGCGGAGCTGGTCAGCGGGTTCGCCAACTCTCCGGCGGACAGCCAGGTGATCGGAAACCGGCACCTGCTTAAGGTTTTGGACGACGGGGAGCTTTTGTACATCCTGCTGGCCAAGGGTACGAGCGACGACGTGTATATGGTCGGCAAGATCGCGGTTTGTCAGCTTCAGAACCTTATCATTGCCTACAAGGAGCGGTTTGACCGCAACAATTTCTTTCAAAATCTTCTGCTGGACAATCTTCTGCTGGTGGATATCTATAATCGCGCCAGAAAGCTCCACATTGAGGCGACGCTGCCCAGGGTGGTGTATCTGATCGAGACGAAGATGGAGAAGGACGGGATCGTGACGGAGCTGCTGAAGGGGATGTTTTCCTCCCAGGCGGGAGATTACATTACATCCGTGGATGAGAAAAGCGTGATCCTGATCAAGGGGATGGAGAAGGATCACTCCGCGAAGGCTCTTCAGACGGTGGCGGATACGATCGTGGCCCTCCTAAACACAGAGGCGCTTTTAAATGTGAAGGTCTCCTATGGAACGGTGGTTCCGGAGCTGAAGGATGTGTCAAAATCCTACAAGGAGGCCAAGATGGCGCTGGATGTGGGAAAGATCTTCTACGCCGAGAAAAATGTGATTGCCTACAGCGCCCTTGGGATCGGGCGCCTGATCTATCAGCTGCCGGTCAATCTCTGCAAGCTTTTTATCGAGGAGATTTTTGGGGACAATCTGCCCAATGAGCTGGACGAGGAAACCATGAACACGCTGAATAAGTTTTTTGAGAATAACCTGAACGTGTCGGAGACCTCCCGACAGCTCTTTGTGCACCGCAATACGCTGGTGTACCGGATAGAAAAGATACAGAAGACCACCGGCCTGGATCTTCGCAATTTTGACGAGGCGCTGACCTTCAAGATCGCGCTGATGGTGGTAAATTATATGAAATATCTGGACAGTCAGGAATATTAGAGACAACCCTCCGAATATATTGGTATAGAAGCCGGCACCAAGTGCGGCTATCACCAGGATTCGGGGGTTTTTTTATGGTTTATGATAGAAAAATAAAATATCTGGAGTATTGGGAGAACGGGGAGAAGCTAAGAGGAGCCGGATTTGTAAAAGCGGAGCTGAGAGGGACCCTGTGCCGGATGCAGATCAGCGTGAGAGGGCTCCGCGGGACGGATCGCTTCGACAGGCAGGTGTATGCGGCGGGGGACAAGCAGGAGGGGATTCTGGCGGGGATCCGGATCGAACAGGGCCGTGGGGAAACGGGAGAGCTTCGCCTGGACGGCAGAGGTCTGGGACAAAGCGGTGTGCCCTACGAGGATCTGCGGGAAATTCGGATTCCGCTCTCGACGGGAAGGGAGATCCGGTGTCAGTGGCAGGAGGCGGCGAAGCAGCGGGAGACGGCCCCGTCCCGGGGCCGCGCCGAGCGCCTGAGTCAGCCGGAGGCAGACATGAGCGGCGCGTATGAGGAGGCATCCGTACCAGTGCCGAAGGCCCAGAGGCAGGAAATGTCAGCGTCAGAGTCCTCCAGGCGGAAAATTCCGGTAGCGGAGGCAGATATGAGCGGCGCATACGGAGAGGCATCCATGCCAGTGCCGAAGGCCCAGAGGCGGGAAATGTCAGCGTCAGAGTCCTCAAGGCAGGAGCCGCCGGAGCCGGAGATCAAGGTGATCGCGTGGCAGTCGAACCAGGAGGTGCGGGCATCGGAGGCGGAGCCGCAGCCGGAGCCACAGCCGCGGCCACAGCCCTTTGGATTTCCTCTGGACGATAAGTGGAAGCAACTTTCGGCGATCTATCCCCATGTCACGCCCTTTGAGGACGACAGGGATTATCTCACCATTGGGCCGAATGACTTTGTGATTTTTCCCAGCCGCTATTATCAGCTGGTGAACAACAGTTTTCTGCTCCACGGCTATCATAATTACCGCCATCTGATCCTTGCCAGATTGGAAAGGCGGGGGGAGATACGCTACTATGTGGGCGTTCCCGGAAATTTCTATGAGAAGGAGAAGCAGGTAGCTTTGATGTTTGGTTTTGAGAGCTTTGAGTGTAGGGAGGAGCCGGTTCGGTCGGGGGATTACGGCTATTATATGATGCGGGTGGAGCTATAGCCCCGTTCCGTCAAACTCCGGAATAAAACATTCTCCCGCGGCGTCGTCCTCCTGAAAATATCCCTGCTCGATCCCGATGCGCTCCGCAAAGGTGAGCACCCGACGGTATTCCTCGGGGGTGACCCGGCGGTTCAGTCCGGCGATCTGCGCCGTATGGGGGGTGGGAGTGAACTGATTCATAATACTGACATAGATGTCATTTCCAAAGGATTCTCGGAGGTAGCGCAGCACCTTCTTGGAGTCCTTTGTCTCGTTTGGAAGGAGCAGATGGCGCACGATCACGCCCCGCTTCATCAGGCCGCTCTCCTTGTCAAACATTGGAGATCCGGTCTGTCGGACCATCTCTGCCAGGGCGGCGGAGGCCTTCTCAAAATAGTCCGCGGCGTGGGAGTAACGCTGGCTCAGCTCAAAAGAGTAGTATTTCAGATCCGGCAGATAGATGTCCACCATGCCCTCCAGAAGCTTCAGGGTTTCCACCTCCTCGTAGCCGCCGGAGTTGTATACGACGGGAACGGTGAGCCCCATTGCCTTGGCCTGCTTCAGTGCCAGGCAGATTTGAGGGACGAAGTGCGCGGCAGTCACCAGATTGATGTTGTGGGCGCCCTGTTGCTGCAGCTCCAAAAAAATCTGGGAGAGCCGCTCCACGGACAGTTTCGTACCGGTCTCTCCGAGAGCGATTCGGTGGTTCTGACAAAAGACGCACTTCAGGCTGCAGCCGGAGAAAAAGACGGCGCCGGAGCCGCCGGTGCCGGAGAGACAGGGCTCCTCCCAGAAATGCAGGGCGGCCCGGGCGGCGACAGGCTCCGCCGTCTGGCCGCAGTACCCCGTCTCGCCCTCCAGGCGGTTTACGTGGCACCTGCGGGGGCAGAGCGTGCAGTCTCTCATAAGGTCATCCGCCCATTGGCGGGAAATATCCGTGTCCGTCTGTCGGCCTTTGCTTTGTATGTCCATAGCGAATCATCCGCCTTATTATCAAAATACCGCACATCCCCTGGGGCTGTACCGGCGACTCCACCCGGCGCCCTTGCGGCACATGGAAAATTCTGCTTAGTGCTGCTTTGTTCCCAACCTGACACGGTTCGCAGACATCCATTGCGCAAGACCGAATTTCAACGTCGCAAATACAGGGAATCCCCAGACAATGTACGGCTTTATTAGTGTATCGGTTTTTCATTGCTTTGTCAAGAAATTTTCCTTTTCTTTTCCCGAAGGATATGGTATACTTTTTAAAACAGGAATCATTCTTATTTTTGTGGAAAATAACTTTTTATGGAGGACAACCCTATGAACAAAAATGCGTTTCGACAGCTGAGCTATGGCGTTTATGTGGTGAGCACCTGGGACAAGGGGAGGGCCACCGGATGCACTGCCAACAGCGCTATGCAGATCACTTCCGATCCGGCCACCGTGGCGGTGAGCATCAACCACGACAACTACACCAACCAGTGTATTCAGGCGACGGGAAAGTTTGCGATCTCCATTTTGGGAGAGCATTCCGATCCCGGTATCATTGGGACCTTCGGCTTCCAGAGCGGGAAGGATGTGGACAAATTTGAACAGGTGGAGCAGGCGGTGAAGGGATGCCTGCCTGTGGTGGCGGATGCCTGCGCGTATATTGTATGCGACGTTATTGACAAGATGGAGACCTCTACCCACACGGTGTTTTTGGGCAAGGTGACGGATGCGGACATTCTGAAGAAGGACGACCCCATGACCTACGCCTATTATCACAATGTGGTCAAGGGAAAGAGCCCCAAGAACGCGCCCACCTATCTTCCGGAGGAGAACGGAGATGCGTCCGGCGACGGCAGGAAGTATGTGTGCAGTATCTGCGGTTATGAGTACGAGGGAGACACACCCTTCGCAGAGCTTCCCGAGGACTACAGGTGTCCGGTGTGTAAACAGCCCAAATCCGCCTTTGTGGAAAAATAGCTTGACTTTTAAAGTCGGGGGGGTAAAATGAAAAAGACGTTTTAAAAAACGAACCGTTTACTTATACTATGAGGAGGAAATAAGTGAGATGAGTCAGGAAGAGCTTAACGGAGAGCAGGTTACAAACGAAAATTATCAGGATCCTCTCGCCGCACAAAACGGCGAGGCTCCCGCAAAGAAGAAGTCTGGGGGGGCAGCGGGAGTCGGTTCCGCAATCGCAGCGGTCGTCGTGTGGAGACTGTTTGGTCTGATCGGCGGATTGATCTGCTTTGGCGGTTTTTGGGCCGTGTACGGCATTGCTAAGAGCAAGCTGCCCCTCGCCGCAAGGATCGTTCTCTGCATCGTAGTGGCGCTGGCATTTATTGCGCTTTTGCTGGGAGTCATTGTGCTGGTGGCTGCTATGCAGTATTGAGGTGTGCAATGAAATGTTTTCGTAAGCTGTTGAAGGGATTGCGGGGCGATATCATTATGCTCTCGGTGATCGTGATCTTTTTTCTGGTTTTCTCCTGGTGGTTGGCAGGGGACCTGTTTCTTTTGCGGGTCGTGCTCGAGGGGATCCTCCTGGTGATGCTCCTGGTCGGAGGGGTGATCTATTTCGTCGTGGTGAGCGGAGCTTACCGCAATGCACAGGCAAAGCTGCGGGCGATCCCCGGTTTCTCAGAGGCGCGTTTTGAACGGGAAACGGCCAAAGGCCCCCAGGTTCGCCGGATGCTTTTTGGCAGCGACGCCATCTGCTACACGGGAAGCGGATATGTCGTCCGGACGATTCCTCTTGCGGAGGTTATCTGGTGCTATCAGGAGGAAAACTCCCGCGTACAGATCTACACCAGGGATCGTCAGAAGCATACGCTGAACCTTTACGCGGAAGGGAAGATGAAGGAGCGGGTGCAAAAGTCGGAGCAGGCTGCGAGATATCTTTTGCGGCTCATTGCCCGCAAGAACAAAAACGCGATCATCGGCTACGACAAAACTCTGGAAAAGCTGTACCGGAAAGATTTTCCGCAGTTGCTGCAGAGGGCCAGCGGTCGGGAGATCGTCGACAGCGCCGAGCTGGAGACGGAGTACATCCAAAACGATTATTACCACAGGGATCTTCAATGATAATAAAAGGGCGCGTCCCGATTTGGGACGGCGCCCTTTTTGGGTCTTTTGTCCTTGGGACGGGAGGCTGTTTTGCCCGCGTCAGTTGGACTGCGTTTCCTGCTCCTGCCTGCGGGCTTCCTTTTCCCTCCGGTTCCGCACTCTGAGCTCGGAAAAAAAGCGTTTCAGCAGAGCGCTGCACTCCTCTTCCAGAACGCCTCTTGTCACGTTGACCTGATGATTGAAGGCGGGGTGCTCCAAGATGTTCAGGACGGAACCCGCGCATCCGGCCTTGGGGTTTGGGCAACCCATGACCGCTTCCGGTATGCGCGCCTGAACGATGGCGCCGGCGCACATCTGACAGGGCTCCAGCGTCACGTACAGGGTACATTCCTCCAGACGCCAGTCCCCGATCCTTTTGCTGGCTTTGTTAATGGCGGTGATCTCCGCGTGGGCCAGAGTGTTTTTGTCCGTGTTGCGGCGGTTATAGCCCCGTCCGATGATCTTTCCCTCGTGGACGATCACGCAGCCGATGGGGACTTCCCCCAGCGCATAGGCTTTCTCTGCCTGTTTGAGTGCTTCCCTCATATATTTTTCGTGAACGGATCCGATCGATGCCATTGGATAACCTCGCTGCATATATAAAATTATATAATAGAAAGCATATCCTTTTGTCCGGTCAAGCGTCTGCGGGCCCATCATCCTGGCGTGCCCTATTGGTCCGGACGTGCTGGGAATCGCCGTTTCTCCACGGAAGGAGAGGCGCCGGAGCCGCTATTTTTCCGATTCCTTCAAAAGCAGCCGCTTGACCTGCGTGTATTTCTTTTCGGGGATCGGAAGTGCCGTCCCGTCGGACAGGGTGACTACAAAGCGGCGGATGTCCGCCACATGGGCGGGATTCAGCAGATAACTGGAGTGTATGCGCAAAAAAGACTCCGGATATTTCTTTTCAAATTCCGACAGCGTTTCACGGATGATGATGGGCCCGTCCTCCGTGTGTATCTGAAGATTTCCGGAATGCTTGACCGTTTCGGCATATAGAATGTGAGAAGCCGCGATCCGGTGGATACATCCGTCCAATGCTTTCACAGTCACATGGAGATCTGGTTCCGTAAGGATGCGCATCGCCGCAAACACCTTTTCCGAGTGGACGGGATAGATAACGTCTCTGGTGTCGTACGGCCACGCGTTGCTGATGTGCAGGCTGATGATTTGAGGCTGATATTTTGGCCCGTCGGCAGTCGGCACTTTTTTATCGCACCAGGTATAGTGCAGACGCTGGTCATGCCGATCCGTATTGCCGCTGGGATAGTGCGTGTCAATATTATAATGAAGCAGGACTTCCTTTATGTGGGGGTGAGGAGAGATACACAGAGACCGGATGTCGCCCATGGTGAAGGACAGGTCGTGTTTTTCCATCGAAAAAGCCTGTATCAGGTTTTCTTTGCCGTATATCTGCTGCCTTTGGGCGGGGCCGATCCATAACACGTCATCGCTGATATGTTGAAAAAACGGCGCCAGGTTATTCTTGTAGTATTCCGTGATAATATAGATAGAGAGTCGGATGATGTCGTCTTTTTTCATAGTAGTCTCCCGAGCCGCCCCTCAACGGCGCATATCTTTTGTGTGTGCGCTGCCTCTTTCCGCAAAGGATTCCGCATTTCCCATTATACATTGTAAAATGCGTGTGCACAAGTGATTTAACAAAGAAAACAAGTGAATTGACAAAAGCAATCTTGACAGAAGGAAATGGGGGGGTAAAATGAGAAAATGTTTGGGCAGTACTACGCAAAATATGTATTTCAGGCAGGATGAGGAGAGAAAAATGCAGTTACAAAAGTTAAGCTTCCACGTGAATCAGAAAGCCAACCGGTCGGTGCGCGCAATTATCACAGGGCTGTGCGTTCTGGCGGGTCTGGTCGTTTTGGGGATGATCCTTTTTTATACCGTCAGAAACAACAGCGAGCTGGTGCAGCTCTACAGCTCACAGATCAACGGCAGGATGGCGCAGAAGGCGGTGCTGATCAATTCGGTGGCGGCGGGAGCTCCGGTGGGCGCGGATGCGGAGGAGTACTATGCCTATGTGGACATGATAGCGGCTCTGTACGACGATGTGTCGGCAGTCTATGTCTGTGTGGAGCAGGACGGAACGATCTATCAGGACGGGATCATGACCTATATGTCCGGCGGATGGGTGCCGAAGGAGGACTTTCTGGTAACGGAACGGGAGTGGTATTCCGGAGCGGCGGGCACAGAGGATGTGTATGTGTCCGACCCGTATGTGGATGAGCAGACCGGCAATATCTGTGTCACGCTTTCCCGGGCGATCTGCCGTGACGGAGAAGTTGTGGGCGTTGCCGGACTTGACATGTATATGGATGATCTGGTCACTTTGATAGAGGACTCCTACAAGGGCGGCAACTATGTGTTTCTGACGACAAAGAACGGATTGATCCTGACCCATCCGGATGAGGAACTTGCGATGAGCACGCAGAAGAGCACGACCATAGAGGAGGCGTTGGGCGGACAATATAAAAGAGTGTGCGAGAAAGCCCTGGCAACCAGGCTGATCTGGGATTATAAGGGCGGGTTGAAGCTTGCCGTGTGCAATCCGATCGAAACGACGGGGTGGAATGTGGTAGCCGTGGTATCTCTTTCGGGCGTGCTCGGCGTGCTTGCCGTTACCGTTATCCTGACGGTGGTGCTGTGCCTGGCGTTGGGAAAAGTAGTCAAACGGCAGCTGACCAGCGGGATCAGCCCTCTGTTTGCACCGCTGGAGGAGCTGTCGGCAAATGTGAGCAGGATATCGGAGGGGCAGCTGGACTATCATTTCGGGGTGGATGAACATTCCCAGGAGGTGAACGCCCTGTCGATTGCGTTAAACGACACCATGAGGAAATTAGGGGAATATATCTCGGAGATCACCCATACCGTGACTGCCATTTCGGAGAAGAATCTGGACGTGAATGTGGACGGCGTCTACACAGGGGATTACAAAAAGATCCGAGATGCCCTGGTCGATATCGTCAAGACGCTCAATCACAGCTTTGCAAGAATCAACGAACAGGCGGCCATGGTGCTGCAGTATTCCGGTGAGCTGTCCGGAACAAGTGAAAACGTGGCGATGGCGGCGACGAAGCAAAGCGCATCCGTGCAGAGTGCATCGGAGGAGATGGGCACCCTGACGGGAAATATGGAAAAGATCGCCGAGCTGGCGGATTCCATCAAGTCCAACACGGATTACGTGAACCGGCATCTGACCGTCGGCAATACGGAGATGAACGAGCTGGTAACGGCTATGGACGAGATTGTGGCATGTTATGATGAGATTGCGGGCTTTGTGACGGAGATCAACGGCATTGCGAGCCAGACCAACCTGCTGGCGTTAAACGCCTCGATTGAGGCGGCGAGGGCCGGAGAAGCCGGCAGAGGCTTTGCCGTGGTGGCGTCGGAGATATCCAGCCTGTCGGCCAACAGCTCGGAGTCCAGCGCCAAGATCAGCAATGTGATCGCGAAGTCTCTTGCGTCCGTGGAACGGGGCAAGGGCCTGGTGGAAAAGGTGGATCAGACCATATCGGACAGCGTAGAGTATTCCGCGGGCTGTACGGCGATGGTGGATGAAATTGTAAACTTCGTGGATACGCAGAAAAAATCGGCGGACGAGATTTTGGAGGATATCCGTTCCATCGGCGGAATGGTGGAGAACAACGCGGCAAGCGCTGAAGAAAACGCCGCGATCGCGGCTAGTCTCGGGGAATGTGCGCAGTCTCTGATGACTATGGTGGCGCAGTTTAAGCTGAAAAAAACATAAAGCAGGCTGGGGCCGTAATTTGCTTGTGAAAAAAGGAATAATATGTTATAATAAACCTTATTCTAGGCACTTGATAGGATATACTTTTCTGCGGGCCGGACGGCAAAACCGCCCATGGAAAGTCATAGAATGGCAGAAAGTGGTAACAATCATAGAAAAATCATTTGAAAGGATAGGTTGAATCATGAATCTGGAACAGCAATTACAGGAGATTACCCAAAGGCTTTATGGAAAAGACATCGCCGCGTGCACGGATGCCCAGCTTTACGGCGGAGTGCTGCAGCTCACCAAGCAGAAAATGGCGCAGGCTCCCGCCATCACCGGCGAGAAAAAGGTGTATTACATTTCTATGGAATTTCTGATCGGCAAGCTTTTGTCCAACAATCTGATCAATCTGGGGATTTATGAGGAGCTGAGCCGTATTCTGGAGGCGAACGGCAAACGCCTGTCGGATATTGAGGAGGCAGAGCCGGAGCCCTCTCTGGGCAACGGCGGCCTGGGACGTCTGGCGGCCTGTTTTTTGGATTCCATTGCGACGCTGGGATTGCCCGGCGACGGCATCGGTTTAAATTATCACTTTGGCCTGTTTCAGCAGGTATTCCGTGACCGCCTGCAGAGAGCGGAGAAAAACGACTGGATCGAGACCGATTCCTGGCTGAACGACACTGGTGTCTCCTTTGAGGTGGAGTTTGGCGAGAAAAAAGTGACATCTGTGCTTTATGATATTGATGTCATAGGATATGAGAACGGTGTGAACAAGCTGCATCTGTTCGACCTTAAGTCCGTTGACGAGAGCCTGGTCAAAAAGGGAATTGATTTTGACAAGGAAGCCGTCGACAAAAACCTGACGCTCTTTTTGTATCCGGACGATTCCGACGAGGCGGGCAATCTGCTCCGCATCTATCAGGAATATTTCATGGTGAGCAATGGGGCTCAGTTGATCTTAAAGGAGCAGAAGGAGCTGGGACACGATCTGCACCGGCTGTATGAGCATGTGGCGGTTCAGATCAATGACACCCATCCCACCATGGTCATTCCGGAGCTGATCCGTATCCTTACCGAAAAGGAAGGCTTTACCATGGACGAGGCCATCCGCGTAGTCAGCAAGACCTGCGCCTACACCAACCACACGATCCTCGCGGAGGCGTTGGAGAAATGGCCTCTGGAATATATCGAGACCGTGGCGCCGCAGCTGGTTCCCATCATCAAAGAGCTGAGCGACCGTATCGCCGAGAAGTATTCGGATGAGAAGGTACAGATTATCGATAAGGACGACCGGGTGCATATGGCGCATATCGATATCCACTATGGCTACAGCGTCAACGGCGTGGCCGCCATTCACACAAATATTCTGAAGGAGACGGAGCTGCATCATTTTTACCGGCTGTATCCGGAGAAATTCAACAACAAGACCAACGGCATCACCTTCCGGCGCTGGCTGCTCTCCTGCAACAGGGAGCTGGCCGCCTTTCTGACGGAGACCATCGGGGACGGCTACAAGAAGGACGCCGCCCAGCTGGAAAAGCTGCTCGCCAAAATCGACGATGAGTCGGTGCTGGATCGTCTCAGCGAGATCAAAAAGGGAAAGAAACGGGAGCTTGCCGCTTATATTCAGGAAAAAGAGGGCGTGACGCTGGATGAAAATTCCATTTTCGATATCCAGATCAAGCGTCTCCACGAGTATAAGCGCCAGCAGATGAATGCGCTCTATATCATACACAAATATTTGGAGATCAAGGGAGGCAAAAAGCCTCTGAGACCGCTCACCTTTCTCTTTGGCGCCAAGGCGGCTCCCGCCTATGTGATCGCCCAGGATATCATCCACCTGATCCTTGTGCTCTCGGAGATCATCAACAACGATCCCGAGGTCAATTCCTATATGAAGGTCGTGATGGTGGAAAATTACAATGTGAGCTATGCGGAGAAGCTGATTCCCGCCTGCGATATCTCCGAGCAGATCTCCCTGGCGTCCAAGGAGGCTTCCGGCACCGGCAACATGAAGTTTATGTTAAACGGCGCGGTGACTCTGGGAACCAGTGACGGCGCAAATGTGGAGATCCATGAGCTGGTAGGCGACGACAATATTTATATTTTCGGCGAGAAGAGCGATGCGGTCATCAGCCATTACGCAAAGGCGGACTATGTGTCCAAGGATTATTATGCAAAGAGCAAGGTGATCCGTGAGGCGGTGGACTTTATTGTCAGCAAGGAAGCATTGAGGGTGGGGCACAGGGAGAATCTGGAGCGCCTGCACAAGGAGCTTTTGAACAAGGATTGGTTTATGACGCTTTTGGATCTGGAGGATTATATCCGAGTGAAGGATCAGGCGTTTGCGGACTACGAGGATCAGAGGAAGTGGAAGCGCATGATGCTGGTCAATATTGCCAAGGCAGGATTTTTCTCCTCCGACCGCACTATCGCAGAGTACAATCGAGATATCTGGAAGCTGAAGTAGAATGATAAGGAATAGTAAATGGCAGTTAAGAGAAAATTTGTAAGTACACGTTTATTAAAAGAAGGAATGAGGATCGATCAGGCGATCGTGGATTCCACGGGGCGCTCCCTTATTGAAAAGGGAGCGTTTCTGGACGATTTCCAGATCGATTATCTCCAGGGGAAGGGCGTAGGAGGCGTATACATTCAGGAGGGCGAGCCCGACCCGGACGAGGTGGAGCTGCAGATCCCTCAGTATACCCGTGAGGTCATTGAGAAGAATCGTGTGGAGGATCGAACCAAGGTAAAGCTGACGGAGAGCGTCCGCAAGAGAGTGGGAGAGGGGATCCAATTCCTCTACAATAACACGGATTCGGAAAGCTTTTCCGAGACCACCAACAATGTGGCAAACGAGTTGATGAAGACCATTGTGGACAATGACGCCGTGGCGGTGGATATCAGTATGCTGAAGGTCAGCGACGAGTACACCTTCAAGCACAGCGTGGACGTGGCGACGATGGCGATGGTCATTGGCAAGAAACACGGACTGAGCGACAAGGAGATCCATGATCTGGGGATCGCCGGACTGCTCCACGATGTGGGGAAGTCCAAGATTCCCAACGAGGTGTTAAACAAGCCCGCAAAGCTGACGGATGAGGAGTTTGCGCTGATGAAGCAGCACACGCTGTTTGGCTTTGAGATCCTGAAAAAAAGGAATGAGTTTTCCGACGGAATTATGCGCGGGGTACTGCAGCACCACGAGAAGACGAACGGCAAGGGTTATCCTCTGGGCGTAACGGAGGACAAGATCCATCTTTATGCCAAGATCATTTCCGTGGCCGACGTGTACGATGCGCTGGTGACGGAACGGCCTTATAAGAAAGGGTTTGCCAAGAGCGTTGCCATAGAGATGATTATGGCGATGACCGGTGAACTGGATTTTGACGCGATGAAGAGCTTTCTGGCGAGCGTGATCCTCTATCCGGTGGACAGCATTGTGACTCTGTCCAGCGGAGAGCTGGCGAAGGTCATAGAGAACAATCCGGAGAACGCTCTGCGTCCGAAGGTGGTGGGGCTGAAGAGCGGCCAGATCTACGATCTGGCCAGCGACGTCAAGTGCGCCAGCCTGATCATACAGGGATAGAAGCGCTGGGGGATAAGGAAACCAGATGATGAAACGAAAGAAAAGACGGACAGTTTGGTATACATTTTTGACCTTTTTTGCGGCGCTGTGTCTCTCCTCCTGCGGCAGGGAAAGAGTCGAAGAGGCGCCGGAAAAAGCGCTTCATGTGGATTATCTGCAGGAACTGGAAATTCCGTCGCCCGTCCAGGTGGTCTGTGATGCGGACAGCGCATGGATCCTTACCACGATAAAGGATGATCCCATCCGCAGGTGGTCCGCACAGACCGCAGAGAGGGACGCGGAGCAGATCGTCTGGCAGTCGGAAGATGGATCGTTTGATCTCATAAGCATCGCGCAGCGGCGGGGGATTCTGTATGCGGAGCTGTTAGATCGAAAGGATCATTCTCTCGTGATACGGGAATATCAGACGGGTGCCGCGTGGCGCACCGTCATGACGGTTCAGGTGGAGAACTGGCAGGAGTATGCCGTCATGGGAAGTACGTTTTTCGTGAACGGCAGTGAAGAGGTATACCTGGCGAACGGGGATCAGGTGACACGCTATCGGGGGAAAGGGGAAATCGCAGACCGGTATAAGCTGAGCGGAGACGTCCGTTCCCTCTGGGAAACGCAGGAAGGACGGGTATGCTGTATCACAGCAGAGGAAACAAAGATCACTCTGTATGAGCTGGGAGAGGGCGGCGAGGAAGAAAAGTGGACGCTCAAGCAGCAGGAGCCTGTCCGTGAGGTGCAGGTCATTGGAAACAGCGGGGGAGAAACTTTGTGCCTGGCGACCGATCGGGAGCTTTTGTTTCTCGACGCGGTATCGGGCGGGTTGTCGGTAAAAACGGATCTGATAAAGACGGGGGTGTCCTCCGTCCTGGCGGGATATTATGAGGAAGCCGAGGGGACGTTGCGTCTGTTCGGAGCCGTTGGGAACGGAGAAGGTCTGTGCTATGGTTTGTTAAGGGAATTGGATGAGAGTGGGGAACAGAGGACAGAGCTCGTATACGGAATGGAGGGAGGCGTCAATAACACGGAGAGCTCCAGCATTTGGAGAGCGATCTCTGAGTTTAATCAGACAAATCCCGATTACTATGTAACCATCAAAAACTACGACAATAACATCGAGCGGCTGCATGCGGACATGGCAGCCGGAGACGGGCCGGATATCCTGGATATGACGCACTCGGAATATTATGAGTCCTACGCAAAAAACGGATATCTGGAGGATCTGTCGCCCTATCTGGAGCAGTCGCCGTACCGTGATGAGGTCATAGGGAATGTCCTGGACGCCTACAGGATCGACGGCAGGCTGTATCTTTTGACACCCCAGGTCCAGTTGAAGGGGTTGATCGTAAGTCCGGAATATGAGATCCCTGTGGAAAACTGGAACATGGACACCTTTCTGGAGCTGGTGGAGCAAAACGGATGGGAAAGGCCGCTGCTCTCCGGCACGTCGGGAGATCCCGAGACATTCTTGTTTTTTCTGTTGAGAGGCAGGCAGGATGAATTTATCGACTGGGAGCGGGGGGAAGCTTCCTTTGAGACGGAAGAATTTGTGGATATGCTGAAGCTGTGTAAAGAATATGCGGAGGCGGACCGCGCCAATGCGGCGGAAGAGGACAGGGAAGAGAGAGAACGCAATGCCCTGTGCCGCGAAGTCCGATACGGCGGAAATTTCAGCTACTATCTGCAGTATGGCAGAGAGTACCCCGTCTATGGCTACCCCACGTCGTTCGGGCAGGCCTATGAGATCACCGCCTGCTCCGATTGCTGCGCCATTTATTCGGGAAGCGATCAGAAAGAGGGCGCATGGGCGTTTCTGGAAAGCCTGCTGTGGGAATCAAATCAAAGGTACAGCGGTATCACCGATCCCGGTTTTCCGATCTGCAGATCGGTTTTAGAGGAGCTGGCGGAGGAATCTAAGAGTATGCAGATAAAGTCCGGCGAAGAGCTTTTGACGATATCCGATGCCGAGATTCAGATCCTGACCGATATTCTCTGCGAGGGGGAGCTTCGCAACGGCACGATGGATCCCGATATCCGCGCGGTGATACAGGAGGAGTCCTCCGCGTACTTTGCCGGAGGCAAGGATCCCTGGGATGTGGCCCATATCATACAGAACAGAGTGGAGCTGATTCTGCAGGAGTGATGGGTCACGGCGGCAACGACAAAATACTAAAAAAGCCGGTTCCTGCAAAGATATCCCTACGCCATAAAAAGCGGCAGAGTCTCTTTCAAGATTCTGCCGCCTACTCCGAAGTTTCAGGCTGCGTCTTCCGTGCCGGCCTCCGCTTCCCTGACGGGAATCTCGGTGCGGTTGATGCGGAAGTAGCGCGTGTCTTCTACAAGCTTCTTATCCTCCTCCGTCTCCTCATCGGTCGGATCAAGGTCAGCATACACCGCCTCATCCTCATCCTCGTCTTCGTCCAAGCCGAGTACCGTCTGTGTGTCTAGCACGCCGGTGTACTCTCTGCGGGGCCCCACGCTGTACACCAGCCCGTCATAGCCTTCCGGTATCCGGAAGAGGTAGTCAAACGTGACTGTCGCACTTGACGTACCGTTCCCGGCTTCGTCATACACCCACTCGCCCCAGTCCCAGGAAACCTCCTGAGAATAGGACACCTCATAGCTCACCCCGTCGATGTCCAGCGTGACGGCATACTCCTGCGCATCATCGTTACTTGTAGCGCGGGCAGGCAGCATGCGCCCCGTGTACCAGTCATATACGCCTAAACCACCACTCAAGCAATACGAATACTTTATATCCTCCGCCGCGTCATAGTAGGAGCCGGGCTGCAGCGCCATCGTCAGTGTCAGATGGACGTTCTGATACCCCTCCTCGTCCGCAGGCTCCGCATAGCAGTCGGTCTGGGTAAACACAGCGTCTCCCACTCTGCAGTAGGTCTCCGGATTGTCTGTGTTATAATAGATGTAGTCCATGGTGCAGTCCACCGGACCGTCCGGCACGTTCACGCCGTACTCGTCAAAGTAGCTCTGCTTGGGCTCGCCCTCCGTCTCGCCGCAAAGCTTACAGGTCTTAGGCGCCGCATAGGTGGCCTCCACCCACTCGTGGGCACACTCCGTCTCCGCAGCAGCCGTTTCCTCCAGTGCGGATTCTTTGGTCTGCGCCGTTTCCTCTGCATTGCCGCCTGCGGTCTTTTGCGCCTTGCCGCAGCCTGCAACCATCAGCACAGCCGTCACCGCCAGTACCAGTGTCAAAATCTTCTTTTTCATCTCTTTCCTCCTTTTTGTCTTCTGCGGAGTATGCTTTTCTGAAGAATGTTTCTACAAAGAATGTTTCTACGAAGCATGAAAAAAGAACCGCGAAAAGTACGGCAACCTCATCGCAGTTCTTTCAAACTCCGACTCCTCACGCGGAAGTACCCCGACGGCAGATCGCTCCGCCGCCAACGTACCCCAGTGAGAAATCAAGAGAGGTGCAGCAGTATGCGTCCACACTCCTACACCTCTTTCTATCTCTAAGGCTTTCGACTCGTCTGCTCCGAAACCTCACCCTTGTATTTTTGCCCTCTGGAGGGTATAATACATTCGGGTGTATCGCAGACTCCGTCT
>CANRLX010000024.1 GCA_947631615.1 uncultured Acetatifactor sp. | reverse complement strand
CGGATGAGAGCGAACACCTGAAGCTGCTGTTCTGCGTGGATATGCTCAACGAGGGCATCCATGTGGCGGGAATCTCTGGTGTCATTCTCTTTAGGCCCACGGTATCGCCTACGATATACAAGCAGCAAATCGGCCGAGCGCTGACAGCGGGCGATGAGACCACGCCTCTGATCTTGGACGTGGTGAACAACGTGGAGAACCTGCTAAGCATAGGGGCGCTGGAAGAAGAGATGGCCACAGCCATCCAGCGGATGTACCTGGCAGGCGAGGGCAGCGAGATCGTCACGGAGCGTTTCCAGTTGATCGAACAGGTGCGGGATTGTCGGAAGCTGTTTGAGGAACTGCACAACGCCCTAACAGGAACCTGGGAGCAGTACTATCAGGCGGCCAGCGCGTTCTATGCCCAGAACGGGCATTTGCGTGTACCGAAAAAGTATGTGTCCAACGGCCTGTGTCTGGGCTCCTGGATCACGACCCAACGGTTGGTGCGAGCCGGAAGGCAGGCGGGGCGGCTGACTGACGAACAGATCGCCCGGCTGGACAGCATTGGAATGGTCTGGGAGAACCGCTTAGAGACAGCGTGGGAACGGAACTTTCGGTATGCGGAGGCGTTCTACAAAGAGCATGGGGACCTGCTGGTGCCGGTGAAGTACGTCACGGCGGACGGCTTCAAGCTGGGGAAGTGGATAAGCAATCTGCGGGATCAGTACGCCAACGGCGAGAAGCGGGCGGTGCTGACGCCGGAGCGGATAGCGCGGCTGAATGCGATAGGCATGCAGTGGGACGTACACAGCGTGCGTTGGGAGCAGAACTATCTGGAGGCACTGCGGTACTACCGGGAGCACGGGGATTTGAACGTTCCCGTGGGATATAAGACGGACAGTGGATTCAACCTGGGCGCGTGGGTTCGGAACCTCCGCCAGGCCCGGCAGGGCAAGAGCAGGAACCGGCCGCTGACAGCGGAGCAAATTGAAAGGCTGGATGCTGTTGGTATGCAATGGGGTTCCACGCGGAAAAAGTATCAAAAGAATTCGACAATATCGTATCAATATTATCAGTGATAAAACGTAAATCAATTTAAATGGTTGTTTTATTGCTTCCAAAACCGAATTTGAAATATAACAAGACAAGGCCCTTTTATACCAGCAAGAGACAGGATGAACGACAGTGGACATGGCGACAGAGAAAAGAGAACAGGCACAACGGCCGGCGGTGATACTGCCCTTTGAGAAGCGGGGAGAGTATACCATCGAGCCGCTGGGCGAGATAGCGGATAAGCCTGTATACAGTTTCATCAAACGGACGTTCGACATCACGGCGTCCGCCTTGGCGTTGCTGGTCCTGTTTGTCCCCATGTTGCTGATTGCCATTATCGTGACTGCCACATCGGAGGGCGGGCCTCTATTCACCCAGGAGCGTCTGGGGAAGGATGGAAAGCCCTTCCGCATGACGAAATTTCGGACGATGTATGTGAATGCGGAGCGCGACGGCGCCCAGTGGTCCCGTGGAGACGAGGACGCGCGCATCACACGGGTAGGCTCCTTCCTGAGGAAGGTACGGCTGGATGAACTGCCGCAGCTTTGGAGCATCTTGAAGGGAGACATGAGCTTTGTGGGTCCCCGTCCGGAACGGCAGGTATTTTACGATGAGTTCGAGACGTACATCCACGGGTTCAGCGAGCGGCTGAAAGTGAAACCGGGACTGACGGGCCTGGCCCAGATCAACGGAGGCTACTTCCTCCGCCCGGAGGAGAAGATACTCTACGACGTGGAGTACATAAAGACCCGGTCTGTCTGGCTGGATATCAAGATATTGTTCAAAACCATAAAGGTCATCTTCACTGCCGATGGAGCAGAATGAGCCTCTTGGTTATCGACATATTTGGGTGGTGAGTGATATTCGCATTTCCGGAAGAAATACGTCCCCGGCAGTCTCTGTCATAATCGCTACGTTCAACGAGAGGCCTTCCGTGGTTCGTACGGCGCTTTGCAGTATACTCCGTCAAACATATGCTGATTTTGAGCTGTTGGTCATGGATGACAGCACGGATACATCCACGGTCGAAGCGATCGACGCTTTGGCCGGTGATGATCGGGTGACGGTCGTTCGCCGGGAGAAGCGGATGGGAAAATCCAGGGCAAGAAATATAGGACTGGAAATGGCGCGGGGAAGGTATATCGCCATCATGGATGGGGATGATGAATCGCTTCCAGAGCGGCTTTCTGTGCAGGTCGCATTTTTGGACGCTCATAAGGATGTATATATGGTCGGCGGCCAGATGAATATCGTGAACGATGCGGGTGATGTCGTATCTTCAAGGCATTACCCGCTCTCGGATATTGCGCTTCGGTTCTATTCTGTTTTTCGCAATCCCATTGCGCAGCCGGCGATGATGCTGCGCAGGGAGCTGGTGGACGCTGGGCTCAGGTATAATGAGACACTGGATCTTTGTGAGGATCTGGATTTGATCCTCCGGGTGATGAATGACGCGTACAGGATCGGAAACGTGAGTGAGACAGTGCTCAACTATCGGGAGGGAGCCGACTTCGCAGAAAAACGGACAAAGAAGGACGAGATCGAAAATATGGTATCGGTACGCCGAAGCAATTTTGACCGCAGGTGCTTTCTCCGTTCCAGCATGTCATGGATCGTAACGTGGCTGTATACGTATATGCCGAAAGGACTGCTAAGAAAACTCTATAAGATCGAGGGCGGGGGGGGTAATCCTTCCTGATAGGCGGTATTCGCTCATACCCGCTGGGGCAGGGATATGAGAGAAACGGTCCACGCCCCAGAAAACACAGAGGCGCTGGTCAGCGTAGTGATGGCCACATACAACGAACCGCCTGAGATCGTTGGGACAGCTATAAAAAGCATACTTGACCAGACATACGACGACATCGAACTGCTGATTTATGACGACAGTACCGACAGCGGGACGATAGCTGCAATAGATGCTTTTGCAGATAACAGGGCGGTCAGGATCTCCAGGAGCAGGGAGCGGAGAGGACTTGCCCGGTCACTCAACTGCGGCCTGACGGAAGCGGCGGGAGAGCTGATCGCCAGGATGGACGGCGATGATATCGCATATCCTGACAGGATAGAAAAGCAGGTCGCATTTTTAAAGGACCACCGCGGGGTGTCTGTCGTCGGCGGGCAGCTGTGCGTCATTGACAACACGGGAACGGAGATCGGCCGCCGGCGCTATCCGCCAGGCGGGGTCCGGCTTTCCCTGTTTTCCGCGGTACGTAACCCTCTGGCTCACCCGGCCGTAATGATGCGGCGGGAACTGGTCGACGCCGGGTTTCGGTACGATGAGTCGCTCCGTATGTCAGAGGATCTGGACTTGTGGCTCCGCTTGATGAACCGCGGATATAAGCTCGCCAATCTGAGGGAGGCCGTGCTGGCCTACCGCGTGGGAGATGACTTTGCGGAGAAGAGGACGAAGAGGGCGCAGATCGAATATATGGCGATGGTACGCAGACGGAACTTCAACGGCCGATATCCGATCCGGTCTGCGCTGTCCTGCGCCGCGGGGTGGATGTTCCTGCATGCGCCCGTAAGGCTGATACAGAAGGCATATAAAAGCGAGAACGGGCAGAATTAGAACCAAAGGACAGAAAAGCATGATTATAACAAGAACGCCATTTCGGGTGAGCTTTGCCGGTGGTGGGAGCGACATACCGGCATTTTATGAAAAGCACGGCGGGTGTGTACTGAGTACGAGCATCAACAAGTATATGTACATATCCGTCCACCCGAGTTTTGACGCGGAAAAAACGACGCTGAAATATTCCGAAACGGAGATCGTGGGGGATATATCGGAGATACGCCATCGCTATTTCAGGAGCATCTTGGAGAGGATGAAGCTGCGGGGGATCGAGATCTCCAGTACGGCAGATGTGCCGGCCGGAACGGGACTGGGCTCATCCAGTTCCTTCACGGTCGGTGTCCTTCAGGCCCTGTACGCATACAAGGGGAAGTACGTATCGAAGGAGCGGCTGGCCCGGGAAGCATGCGAGATCGAACTGACGTGCCTGCACAATCCGATCGGGAAGCAGGATCAATATGCCGCTGCATATGGCGGATTGAATTTCTATGAGTTCCGGAGAGACGGCAGCGTTTCCGTTGAGCCGATCATCATGCCCAATGAGGCGAAGGAAACCCTGGAGCGCCGGCTGATGATGTTTTATACAGGACGGCTCCATTCGGCCAATACGATCCTGCAGAAACAGCGGGAGAACATCACAGAGGGTGCGCGGGAAGAGAATCAGGGGAGGATGTGCGCACTTGCCCGGTCGCTGCAGGAACAGCTGCAGTGCGGCAATATCGATGCGATGGGACAGACGCTGCATGAAGGGTGGCTTTTGAAGCGGACCTTGGCTGACGGCATAACCGATCCCGTCATAGACCGCTATTATGAGTTGGCCATGGCGCATGGCGCGGTCGGCGGGAAGCTGCTTGGGGCCGGCGGTGGAGGCTTTTTGCTGTTTTATGTGCCGGAGAACCGGCAGGAAGAAGTGAAGCGAACGCTTGGGCTGGAGCAACTGCACATCGGCTTTGACCGGCAGGGTGCGTCGGTGATCTACATAGGGGATAAGACGGAGTTTTGAGGATGGAACGAATTCTGATCACAGGAGGGGCTGGCTTTATCGGCTCCCATCTGGCAGAGAAGCTGCTGGCCCAGGGCCACACCGTCGTCAGCGTGGATGATCTCGCGCTTGGTCGCCGGGAGAATTTTCGCAGCTATGCGAACGATGACCGGTTTACGTTCATAGAGGCGGATGCCACGGATGTGGATGGAATGGAGCAGGTGATCCGGGCCAACGGCATTGAGCGTGTATACCACCTGGCTGCCAATTCCGACATACAAAAAAGCGCAGCGGACCCAGGGATCGACTATAAGAACACCTTTGCCACGACTTATGCCGTCCTGGAGGCGATGCGCCGGACGGGCGTGAAGAAGCTGTTTTTCTCTTCCACCTCCGCTGTTTACGGGGACAAGCGCGGACAGGCCCTGCGGGAGGATACCGGCGGTCTGGCGCCGATCTCCTATTATGGGAGCGCGAAACTTGCCTCGGAGGCGTTTATCTCTGCGTACAGCTATATGAATGGGATGCAGACACTCATCTTCCGCTTTCCCAATGTGATAGGCCCCCGGTTGACCCACGGCGTGATCTTCGACTTTATTAGGAAGTTGCAGGTGGATCCGAAACACCTGGAGATACTCGGGGACGGGACCCAGTGTAAACCATATCTTTATGTGCTGGACCTTGTGGACGCGATCGTTGATTTTTCTTTTCGCACCCGGGAGGGCGTGGAGATATACAACATCGGCGTGGACACTGCGACCACGGTCCGTAAGATCGCGGATATGGTATGCGACAGGCTGGGCCTGACCGATGTGGAGTACCGGTTCACCGGCGGGAACGTCGGCTGGAAGGGAGATGTGCCTGCGTTTCAGTATGACCTGTCCCGCATTTATGCGACAGGCTGGTGCGCCGGGCACAATTCCGATGAGTCGGTCCGCGCCACGTTGGAGAGCTTGGAGATTTGACGATGCAGGCTGTGATAATGGCGGGTGGAAAGGGAACGCGGCTGGCCTCCGTCGCAAGAGATATACCGAAGCCGATGGCGCGAGTTGCGGGAAAGCCGCTCCTGGAGCACCAGATCGTGCAGCTGCGGGAGAGCGGGATCCGGGACATCGTGCTCGTCATCGGCTACCTTGGCGGCGTGATCCGGGAATATTTTCAGGATGGCAGTTCCTTTGGCGTTGATATCACCTATTTTGAGGAAACGGAGCCGCTGGGGACGGCCGGCGCTCTGCGTTGCCTTCAGCCGGAGCTGGAGGAGGACTTCTTTCTGGTTTTTGGCGATCTTTATTTTGACATAAACTTTTCCGGCTTTTTGGCGTACCACCGGCAGACGGGCGCGGCCGTGACGCTGTTTGCCCACCCCAATTCCCATCCCTATGACAGCGACCTTCTGGCGACGGATGGGACAGGGCGCGTGACGGCGTGGAACGCAAAGAACGAGCCCCGTGACCGGGATCACATGAACCTGGTGAACGCCGGGCTGTATGTGATTCGCCGGGAGGCGCTGGACGCGCTGCCGGCAGAGAAGAAGATCGACCTGGAGAAGCATTTCATACGGCAGCTCATCCCGGGCGGCACGGTCTATGCCTACCGCAGCACGGAGTACGTCAAGGATATGGGGACGCCGGAGCGGCTTCAGGCAGTGGAACGGGATATACGCGGCGGGATTTGTCAAAAGCGGAATCTGCGCAACCTGCAGAAGTGTATATTCCTGGACCGGGACGGAACGATCAACAAATTTGTCGGGTTTCTGACGCGGCCGGACCAGATGGAGCTGGAGCCGGGAGCGGCGGAGGCGATCCGGCTGATCAACGGCTCAGAGTATCTGGCTGTTGTTGTCACCAACCAGCCCGTTGTGGCGAGGGGCGAGTGCACTTTTAAGACGCTGGAGCAGATCCACGCGCGTATGCACACGCTGCTTGGGGCTGAGGGCGCATACATAGACGACCTGTACTACTGTCCTCATCACCCAGATAAGGGATTTGCCGGGGAGGTACCGGAGCTGAAGATAGTGTGCGGGTGCCGGAAGCCCCAGACCGGGCTTCTGGAGCGCGCGGTCCGGGAGCATAACATCGACCTGAAAAACTCGTGGGTCGTGGGCGATACCGATATGGATGTGCAGACGGGGGTCAATGCGGGCACAAAAACAGCCCTGGTCCTGACGGGCGACGAGAGGAAAAGGAAAAAGTACGATGCTGCGCCTGACCTGGTGGCGCGGGATCTGCTGGAATGCGTGACAGAGATACTCAGGAGAGATACAGATGCAGGAAAAGATAAGAACCTATCTTGACCGGGAGGTCGAGACGATCCGGAACCTGGATATAGAGGAACTGGAAAGGGCCATCGGGGCGATCCGGGACGCTTATGAGAGGGAAGCGGTCATCTACATCTTCGGAAATGGCGGCAGCGCCGCCACAGCGTCGCATTTCGCCTGCGACTTCAATAAGGGCATCAGCGAGGGAAGAGACAGGAAGTTCCGGATGGTTTGTCTCAATGACAATACGCCGACGCTTATGGCGATCGCAAACGATTTTTCTTATGAGGATATCTTCCGTTACCAGTTGGAGGGCCGGCTGAGGCCAGAAGATCTGGTCATCGCGATCTCCGGCAGCGGAAACTCTAAAAATATTATAAAAGCAGTCGAGTATGCAAAAGAAACAGGCGCGAAAGTTGTGGGCATCACAGGCTATTCCGGCGGGAAACTCCGGGAATTGGCGGACTACCATATGCACACTGAGATAGATGATATGCAGATAGCGGAGGATATCCATATGATCTTTGACCACATGATGTTCTTTGTGCTGGGCTCACTCGGGGGGGGTAAGCAGACGATATAATCCATCTCTGTATTCCGATATACAGCCGAACGTTTACGGACCTTATGAAGACGTGATCCGTGTCGTTTCCCTGGCGGTCCTGTTTCCTGTCCGGAGTGAGCGATGAGGGACGGCACGATGGATTTTTCCGTGTTGATGGCAGTGTATAAGGACAACACGCCGGAGGAGGTCTCAAACGCGATCTGCAGCGTTTTGCAGCAGTCCCTGCGGCCGGGACAGATCGTTATCGTGGTGGATGGGCCCGTATCGGAGCAGCTGACTGACGCGATCAACGAATATAAGAGCGAGGATATGCGGATCGTTCAACTTCCGGAAAACGTCGGCCTCGGCCGGGCGCTGAATATCGGGATCCAGCATTGCAGCTATGAATACGTGGCGCGGATGGATGCGGACGATTACTCACGTCCGGAGCGTTTTGAAAAGCAGATGGCTTATCTGCAGACCCATCCGGAGGTGGATGTGCTGGGCGGCCTGATAGCGGAATATGACGAGCGGCTGGAGGTTTTTCTGACAGTAAGGCGTGTTCCGGCCTCCGACGAGAGCATCCGCGCCTATATGAAAAAGCGAAATGCCATGAACCACATGACTGTAGTGTTCAAAAAGAGCAAATTGCTGGAGGCCGGCGGTTATCAGCACTGCCCGTACTTTGAAGATTACTATCTGTGGTGCCGGATGCTCCAGAATGGCTGCCGGTTCCACAATCTCCAGCGGATCGTCGTAGATGTGCGCAGCGGCTATGACATGATCGGCCGCCGGGGCGGCAGCGGCTACGTGGGGAATATACGGGACTTTGAGAGGCAGTTGCTGGGAATGAGATATATCAGCCGGCTAGAGTATGCGCGGAACATGTTGGTCCGCGTGAGTGTAGCTAGGATGCCGCAGCGGTTTCGCTCTTCGTTTTACAGAAAAATGCTGCGAAATATTAATCCTTAATAGGACGTGATCGGATGACAGAACTGAGAAAACTGCAACTGGCGGAGCTGGAGCTTCTCCGTATTTTCACCGACATCTGCAAAAAGGAGAAGCTCACATATTACATGGTTTGCGGAACGATGCTCGGCGCGGTACGGCACAAAGGCTTTATCCCCTGGGACGACGACACGGATGTGGCGATGCCGAGGCCGGATTACGAGCGGTTTCTGCAGGTCGTGGAGAAACACCTGCCTGCGGGCTACGGGCTCCGTATATATAAGACGGACGCGGAGTATACATCATATTTTGCGGAATTGACGACGCAAAAATTCCAGGTAAATATGCTGTTCAACTCGGCAGAGAGAAGGGACGCCTGGCTGGATGTGTTCCCGCTGGACGGTGTGCCGGACGGAAAGATCAGACGAAAAATATATATCGGCAGGCTTAACTTTCTGCGCAGGCTCTATCAGATATCAAGATATGACAAAAACGTCAACTTTGAGATGCGGAGCAAGGGCCGGGCGTGGTATGAGCGGCTGGGGATGATCTGTTGCCAGCACCTGCCGCTGCAGAAGCTGTTCAGTACGGAGAAAAGGCTGGACGCCATCGACCGGGCGCTGAAATCATGTCCGTATGAGAGCGCCGCTCGTGTGGCGAATTACCTGACTGTACACGGCTGGAAGGAAATGCACGACAAGGAGGTCTTTGGAGAGGGAATGCTGTATCAGTTTGAGGATATGCTGCTGTATGGACCGTCAAAATATGACCAGTATTTGACAGAGCTGTATGGCGACTATATGGTACCGCTGCCTGAAGCCGACAGAATAGGTCATGTCGGTGAGATAACCGGCGGGATAGCCGAACGCGGGGGGGGTACATAAAAACAGAGTAATCTCCATTTTCAGCGGACCCAAAGCAGCTGAGCATTGGCGTCTGTCATGCGAGACCGAAAGCGAGGAAGCGGCATGACAGGTATACGGGATGTTCAGATGGCTGAATTGGAGCTTTTGAGATCCTTTGTCGCCGTATGTGAAAAATACGGACTGCGATACTATATCGGGTGCGGCACATTGCTTGGCGCCGTGCGGCATAACGGGTATATACCCTGGGATGACGACACGGACGTACTGATGCCGAGGCCGGATTATGAAAAGTTTTTGCGGCTTGCAGGAGACGACCTTTTGGGTGACTCCTATATCGAGAGCATTCAGAATGTGTCAGGCTGCAGGCATTACCCGGCGAAATTGGCGTCAAAAAGGATCAGTATCAGTTATTTTACGGGAAGCAGGTCGCGTCAGCAGGATATATGGATGGACATATTTCCGATGGACGGCTTGCCCAACGGTCATATAGCGCGACGGTTCTATGTGCTCAAAATGACGGTTCTCCGGACCGTATTTGTGTTTTCGAATTTCAATTTCGATGCGGGAGAGGAAGACGTCAGAGAGCACACCTGGTATAAGAGCGTAGTTGCTTTTCTGGGGAGATACCTTCCGGTTTATCGGCTTTTTTCTCCTGAAAAACGTTTGTTGGCTATCGATAAGGCACTGAAGAGATATCAATACGACAGTGCGGAATATGTCGCAAACGTGATGGGCGCTTATAAGTGGCGGGAAACGTTTAAAAGGGACGTTTTCGGCGCAGGCAGGGAATATACCTTTGAGAACATAAGCCTTGTAGGACCGGAAAACAGTGATGATTATCTGCGTCAGCTTTATGGCGATTATATGGTGCCGGTGCCGGAATCGGAAAGGGGCGGCCATCTAGGAACGATATCGCTCATAACCGATAACATCTCGGTGGGGGGGTACACAGAAGAGTAATAATCCTCTTCTGCGGTACCGGAAAAGATACAACTGCATATGTTCTTCTGCGTACGCTGCGTGAGACCGAGGGAGGTGCCGCGGCGTGAAGAGCTTAAGGGAATTGCAGCTGATAGAGCTGGAGCTGCTGCAGAAGATCGCGGACATATGCGGGAAGGAAAACCTGACATATTACATCAACTATGGTACGCTGCTTGGCGCTGTTCGCCATAATGGGTATATCCCCTGGGACGACGATACGGATATATCCATGCCCCGCCCGGATTACGACAGATTTATGCAGGTCGCGGGAAAATATCTGGGCAGTGATATGTATCTGGAGGATTTCAAAACAACAGAGGACTACAGGCATTATCCGGCCAGACTTTCCTCCAGAGACGGCAAACTGCGGGTGCATACGGTCAAAACGGAATTTGAGCAGAGCGTCTGTGTGGACATTTTTCCGCTTGACGGCATGCCAAACGGAAAGGTCTGCGGGGCGTTATATAAGGCAAGGCTCTTTCTCCTGCGCAGCTTATATATGTTTTCCGTTTTTGACCTGATAACCGAAGGGAGAAAGGATCGGGCGTGGTATGAGAAAATGGCCGTCTCTCTTGGAAACGTCATTCCCATCCAAAAGCTGTTTGATGTCAGGAACAGACTGGCGGCTATCAACAGAGCGATCAGCAAATATCCATATGAGAATGCCAAATATATTGCCAATCTCATGGGCGCATATAAAATGCGGGAGATATTTGACAAGGATATGTTCAGGGACGGGAAGGTCTATCTGTTTGAGGGGCGGTACTTTGTAGGGCCTGCGGATCATGAGCGATATCTGACATATCTTTATGGAAACTATATGGAGCCACCCCCAGAAAAGGACAGGAACAAGCATGGAACAGCCCCGGCGGGCACTTGACGTCAGAGATGAGCTACCAGGCGAAGGGGGGATAGACAGGGAAATAAGGCAAGATCGATTTTCTAAGGAGAAACGAGGTTGACAATGAGTAGGATCGCACTTGTGTCTTTGAATTATGCTCCGGCGCACGTTGATCAGCTGAAGGCATTTCAGAATTTGTTCAATGATATGGGCCATGAGGCAACGATCTACCTGGAGCCGGCGTACAAGGAGCTTGGGACTGATCAGGAAGTGGTATATACAAGATCGGTCAGGGAGATTGTCCGCAACTCTGACAAGGTGTTACTTGAGAATATAGGGATGAGGGACATCCTGCTCGCTTTTTGGGCGAAGCTGCACACTGTTTCGGTGTTCTATCGTCTCCATGAGCCGTGGGACGGCTCCGCGCGTACGTATGACTTGCGGGGCAGGCTCCTGAACTGTGCGATCTACGCGGTCAACGCTCTTATCTGTATTCTTTCGGAAAGGGTGGTTTTGCCCTCTCAGAACGCAGTCGATAACTACACGCGATATATGGAATGGTGCAATCATGATCACACATATTTTCCGTTGATATACCGTGATGTTTTTGAGGACCAGGAGATTGGGAAGCGGCAGTATTTTTCATATATCGGCGGGATACATGTAGACCACGGCTTTGATGATTTTCTTCGCTTTGTCGAGTACTCTGCCGGGCGTGAACTGGGCATTCGGTTCCTGCTTGCCACGCGGAGAGACGCTGACCCCTATCTGAAGTCAGATGTGCTGAAAAGAGCGATCGATGAGGGTACGCTGGTCGTTCATGCGGGAAAGACAATGAGCACGGAAGAGATTAATTCCTATTACGGAATGAGCATCTGCGTCTGGAACGCCTACCGGCGGAGCACCCAGAGCGGTGTGCTTCCGTACGCTTTGATGCTGGGGGCGCCTGTGATCTATAACGAGAACGGCGTGGCGAAATACATCCTTCAGGACAGACATGGGGGGTATTTTGTCCACTCTCCGGCGGACAACGAGGAACTCCGCTCGGCCTATGAATATATACGCGCGAATCTGCGCGAGATGTCACAGAGCGCACGGGCCGCGTTCAGTGAAAAATACTATTACGGCAATAAGAAGGAATTGGCAGCAGAAGTCTTCTTTGGAGCGAAGGGATGATCATTACACGAACACCGTTCCGGATGTCGTTTTTCGGCGGGGGAACGGATATAGAAGAATACTTCCGGGGGCGCGGGGGAGCGGTGCTGTCGACGAGCATAGACAAGTACTGTTATGTGACGGTGAGGCATCTGCCGCGTTTTTTTGAATACAGTACGGAATTGGTATACGCGGAGATAGAGCGCGTGACAGAGCTGGAGCAGATCCGGCATCCCGCGATCCGCAATGCGATGAAGATGCTGGACATGCATGAGATCCGCCTGACCTATGAGGGCGACCTGCCGGCCCGGTCAGGTCTGGGGACGAGCAGTTCGTTTTCCGTTGGGATGCTGAACGCGTTTTACGCTCTGAAGGGAAAGTATGCGGACAAGGAGCGGCTGGCACGGGAGGCTATCTGCCTGGAACGGGAGCGATGCGGAGAGGCCGGAGGCTGGCAGGACCAGATAGCGGCGGCCTACGGCGGACTGAACCGGATCGAATTCAGGGGCGATGCGTTTGAGGTGCGGCCGGTGATCATCTCACCGGACCGGAAGCACCAGCTGAACGGGAACCTGATGCTGTTCTTTTCCGGATTCACAAGGATGAGTTCAGACGTGCAGAAGAGCAACAACGTAACGGCAAAGTCCAAGACGGCGATACTCGACGAGATGTGTGCGCTGGTGGATGACGCAGAGCGTGTGCTCACGGACAAGACCAGGGACCTGGATGATTTTGGCCGGTTGTTGGACCATACGTGGCAGCTGAAGCGGGCCACCGGCAGTAAAGTGACCACGGACGGGATAGATGCGCTGTATGCAAGGGCCAAGGCTGCCGGGGCAGTGGGCGGAAAATTGCTGGGCGCCGGCGGGGGCGGATTTCTGCTCTTCTATGTCCGGCCGGAGGACCAGGAGGCGGTGCGGGAGGCGCTGCCGGGGTTGCTGAACGTTCCGTTCGAGTTTGAGGAGACGGGGACACAGGTGATCTATTATGCGCCGGAGACATACGAGCCGACAGGAGTGAAACATTGAACGTGGAAGTGGAAATAGAGCAGTTGCTGCGGCGCCGTCCGGAGCTGCGGGCGACAGAGACGGAGATCGTGTCGGCATACCGGGTGATGGAACAGGCCTATGCCGCGGGCGGAAAGCTGCTGATCGCGGGAAATGGCGGGTCTGCGGCGGATGCGGAGCATATGGCCGGAGAGCTGATGAAGCGCTTCAGAAAGCCACGGCCGGTAGACAGGGCATTTGCGGAGAAGCTGCTCGCGGTGGACGCGGAGCGCGGCGGGAAGCTGGCAAAGAATCTGGAGAGAGGTCTGACGGCGATCCCGCTGGTGGCCCATGAGGCGCTGACGACGGCGTACATAAACGACGTGGATGGACTGGGCGTCTTTGCCCAGCAGCTGTTTGGATACGGACAGGCGGGGGATGTGTTTTTGGGGATCTCCACGTCTGGGAACAGCGAGAATATTTTGAACGCGGCGGTGGTTGCCAGGGCGATGGGGATCAAGATCGTTTCTCTGACAGGCACCGGGGGCGGAAAGCTGGCGAAACTGTCCGATGTGGCCGTCATGGTACCGGAAACGGAGACCTACCTCATTCAGGAGCTGCATCTGCCCATCTACCACTTTTGGTGCCTTATGCTGGAAAAATACTTTTTCGGGGAGACAGACGAATGAAGGTTTTGGTTACAGGGGCTGGCGGAATGGTCGGTTCCCACATGGTGGAGCGTCTGCATTCAGAGGGCCATGATGTCTTGGGAACATATTACCGCCCGACTACTGACATGAGCGAACTGCCGCGGACGATCAGGATGGTGGAATGTGACATTCGCTATCCGGCCAGCGTTGAGAAGATCATTATGGATTTTCAGCCTGATCAGATCTACCATCTGGCAGCGCAGAGCTATCCAACGGTCTCCTGGGAACGCCCATATGAGACGATCGAGACGAATGTGAATGGAACGATTGCCGTGTATGAAGCGGTAAAAAAGGTGCGCAGTCTGGTCGACCGGGGATATGATCCGATGGTCGTTGTGGCATGCTCCAGCGCAGAATATGGAGAAACGCTCAACTCCCTGGCGGGGGGGTATGACCTGTTCGTGAAGGAAGACGCCGCGCTCCTGCCGCTGCATCCTTACGGGGTCAGCAAAGTCGGACAGGACTTGGTTTCGTTCCAGTATTTCAAAAATGACAACATTCGCTGCATCCGGGCCAGAATATTCAATTCCACTGGAACGCGCAAGGTGAACGATGTCACTTCAGATTTTACGAGACGGGCGGTCGAAGCGGAGCGGAAGAGGATATACGAACTGCGGGTCGGCAACCTGGCGACCAGACGGGCGATCATGGACCAGCGGGATTTGGTTTCCGCTCTACTTCTGCTGGCGGAAAAGGGCGCACCGGGCGAGGTCTACAACATTTCCTCCGAATACATATATCGGATGGAGGACATCGTTCATATGATCGAAAAGCAGATCGGTCATGAGTTCAGGATACTTGTAGACCCTGCGTTGCTGCGGCCGACGGATGAGCGGGTCATAGCGGGCGATATAACAAAGCTGCAAAAGGCCACCGGCTGGAAGCAGGCGATACCCATGGAACGGACGATCGCGGACATGTTGACATATTGGAGGAAAAAACTCTGATTTAAGGAACTCTAAGCGGGGCAGAGGATCGGGAGGAAGAAAGCGTTTATGGTTAATATCATTGGCGGCGTCTCTGCGGCTGGATATATACTGTTTTCCTTTATATATTCACGTAAATGGATGACAAAGTCGATCGTGTTTGTGAGCATATATTTGATTGGCCTCACCTTCGTGACGACAATGGATGTCGTGCTGCCGATCTATTTTTTGGCGGTCATCGTCCCTCTGCTCCCCTACCTGCGGCACATATCAAAAAGCACCGGCTTGGTTTGTGCCTATTATCTGATCTACTTGATCTACGGAATGGTTTTTCAGAACACCGTTTCGTCCATCACCACGTTCATTGCGAGATACTGGCAGTTTATTGTGTTCTTTCTGGTGTGGGACTCTGTTGCCATGATGGATGAAAAGCTCTCTTTGAGACTGCTGTGGTTTGCTTTAGCGATAGAGACCACATTAAGTCTGTACTTGATGTTCTCCAACGAATATGTTGGAGCCAACGGCTTGGTCCGCCTGGTGGCCGGACACCAGCCCATTACAGGAAATATCGCCATCATTATGCTCCCCGTGTCCATTTATCTCTATTATGCAAACAAAGGGACCAGCAGGATCGAAACCATGGTCATTGTTATAGATATACTGTTTTTTGCGTGGACGATCTTGTCAGGGACTAGGGGATATATGCTTATATATGGACTGACGCTGCCGTTTTTGATTCTTGACTTTTTTATGTACGGAAGGACCAATCGGCGGGGCCGGGTCGTGCTTTTGATAGTAGTGATTCTGCTGCTGGTACTCATTATCATATCCGTGCCCGGACTTTTGGATATGGCGGCTTCAGTCATGCGGGCGGACGAGTCCACGGGGATCCGGCCGGTCGAGGACGCGATCACAAGACGTTTTCTTTTGCATGCGCCAATAGGAGTCAAATTATTTGGCATCGGGTTAGGCGGTACGCCGGGTCATTACAAGGCATTCGTGGACGCGGTATATTCGGTGCGCGGTGGCAGAAGGTCAATGCTCTCAGCGTCCGGAGGCCTGTTCCACAATATGTATGACAGTATTCTGATCAGTACGGGCATAATAGGCATTTTCATCATATTATATATGAATGTGAAAATTTGGAAGATAACCACAAGGGCATGCGGGAGGAGGACCAAGTTGGGATTGATACTGCATATATATCAGCTCGGTTTTTTAATAATGTGCTTTTTCAGGTGGTCAAGTTCCTGCGGGATAACGGAGATGGTGGCGCTTTCATTGATCCTCAAGAGGGTCGTCGCTGACAGAGAGAAAAGACAGGAGGAACTTGCTTTTGCATGACCATTCTTCTTTTGTGAGGAAACAACGCAGATGAAGACATACTTGTTTATATTACTTCTTTTGGTCCTAAATTCGCTGGTAGAGATCGGTGCAAGGAGACGCCGAAAAAACTTTACGCGAATGGCGCTTTTGTTTTCATGTCTGATACTTTGGATATTTATGGCGTTCAGAGGCCAGAGTGTAGGCGCAGATACAAAAGTATACTGCCGCGTATTCACGAGCGGCGCGTATGCCACACTGGAAAAAGGTTATGTTATATTCAACAAAGCCCTTCGACTGGTGTTTTCTTCCCCCCAGACGATCACGATTGCAAACAGCACGGTTCTCTTGGTCCTTTTATACAAAACAATAAGGAGAATGTCCCCGATCCCCCTGCTGAGCATATGGTTGTATGTAACGCTCGGAATATACCAGACTGAGATGAATCTGATGCGGAATGCGATGGCGATCATGCTGTGCTATTATGCAACACAGTATATCCCCCAGAGAAGGGCGATCAAATACATTCTGTGTGTATTGCTGGCCATGTCGTTTCATCTGTCATCCTGCCTGTTTCTGCCGGTCTATTGGCTTTCCAATAAAGCCAGGATCACCAGAAGAAAGCTGACCGTAATCTCGGTGGTCGTCATTGTCTTACCGTTGATCATCACACGTTTGACTCCATATATATATATATATATATACCTGTTCGTTACCGGGGTTACGCCTTGGCGGCAGGAAGGGAACTGGAGTTTGAACAGCTGCTGGTGGAAGCGTTCATCCTTTTCCTCATTGCCGTTACGTTGCTGTGCCTGAACCGGTCTGAACGCGCCAGGCTGACAGAAGAACTGTCGGTCGGTTCCTGGATGATGCTGATGAGCCTGATCATGTTTGCTCTCGCGTCATATGGGACCAGGCTTTCGGCGCTTTTCGGGCCTTATGTGATCGTTTTTATCCCACAGATAATTTATGCCAAGGTGAGATCCGAGTACAAAAGAAAGAACACAGCAGCTATAGTTGCTCTTTTGAGCATGATGCAATATATCATCAGACTGTCGATCAACAATATTGGTACTACAATGCCGTTCACGTTCTTCTGGAGTTGATGTATAAAGTCTTTTGCTGCCGGAAAGTCTTAGTGTCTTATATCTGAAATAGATATGAGGAGGTAAATATGTTTGTTAACGGGAAACTATTTAGCTTTATTAAGGACTTTTCATATTCATTTCTCTCAAACATCATATCGACGGCTGTTTCGGTAGTTACAGTTTTGATTGTCCCTAAATTCATAAATGTAGAGCAGTATGGATACTATCAGCTATATAATTTTTACACGAACTATGTGTGCATGGCGTGTTTGGGGTGGTGCGAAGGTATTTATTTGCGGGTAGGGGGTCAATATTATAAGGACTTGGATCGCTCTCTATACTGCACCCAGTTTTGGTTATTAGGTGCATTTGTTTCAATATTATATCTAATTATTTTGAAGTTGGCCCTTACGCTTTCTGCTGATGTGGGGCGGCGATATGTATTTGTAGCTGTCTGCGTTGTGGCAATCGTTTGCTGCCTGCGTTATTACTTGATTTATATTATGCAAGCCACTGGCCTAATAAAATATGACGCTGTCGTAAGGGTATCCGAAAAAGCGATTTTTGCAGTATTGGCTTTTGTTTTGCTGGCTTTTGGTGTCGATAGATTTGAGAAGATTGTATTTGTTGACGCTATTGCTAAGTTTATGTCGCTATTTATCTCTGTTTGGTATTGCAGGGATATAGTTTTTTCAAAGATCGAAAAGCCAAAATATATATTCAAAGAAGTCTTTGAAAACATCTCCGCCGGCATCAAGCTGATGCTGTCGTCACTATGTGGAATGCTGACAATAGGGATAGTGCGATTTGGAATACAAAGCAGGTGGGATATTTCCACATTCGGGAAAGTCTCATTGACACTAAACATATCCAATATGATCATGACTGCCATCAATGCGATCGCTATTGTTGTATACCCCATGCTCCGAAGAACAAATGAAAAACGCCTGCCGGAAATATATGGTGTTCTGAGAACGATTCTGCTGAGTTTTGTGTATTTTGTTCTGTTGTTTTATTATCCCCTGAAAATCGTTATAACGCTTTGGCTCCCTCAATATGCTGAGAGCGTACAATACGTGGCGATCCTATTCCCAATTTGCGCGTACGAAAGTAAGATGTCTCTTCTTATCAATACCTATTTTAAGACTCTTCGCTTGGAAAAGAGCTTGATGAAATGCAATATGGCAACGTTAGCGTTGAGTCTGATACTGACATTGTTGTCGACGACTGTGTTCAACAGTGTGAGAATGGCTATTGTTTCTATACTGATTTGCCTGGTATTTCGTGGAGTGTTAGGCGAGGTGGTTCTCTCAAGCCATATATCAATTAAGATATTTGCTGAATTACTAACAGATCTGTTTATGACGATATCTTTCGTGGTTTGCAACTGGTTTTTTGGCCTTCCCGGAGCGGCGGCATATGCAGTGCTCTATGCCATGTATCTCTTTATAAGAAGAAACAAACTGCGTGAAGCCATATTATATTTAAAGAATGTTTAGTTTTGCAGGAGAGGGTGAACGAATAATGAGTAGCATGGCAGTGGTTGTTCCTGGCCCGGATTCGTATAAAGATGTTCTATTGGTATACGAACAGGCAATGAAGAAATATTGGAAGGCCGGAAATGCTGTATATTGGTTTAATGAAGAGGAACATCTTGATGATGGATTTATTCAGGTGGTTAACAATGGACAAGGGACATCTTGGTGCAAGCGGCTCAAAAACGCTACCGAATTATTGGATGTAGACTATATTTTGCTCTGGTTAGAGGATATCATTCCTACCGTTGAGATCGAAGCTGACGATGTCAATGAGATCATCCAATATATGGATGACTATGGTGTTCAGTATTGTCAATTGAGGCATACAAATACGACAAAGATGAAGCGTGATACTAAGCACCCACATATTTGGCATATATCGCCTAATAAACCATATTGCATTTCTTTGACAGTCTCTATTTTTAAAAGAGAGTATTTGAATAGCCTGATTATAAACGATGACTGGATGGGATGGGACCTCGAAAATTATGGTCTGCAGCTTGCCTCACAGAAGAAGTTGAATAATTGCATCTATGACGACCGAGATGTTGGTGAAACAGTTCATTTAATAACAAAAGCTAAAATGTATCCTGACGTTGCAAAACAGCTTGCTATAAGCGGTTTTGACCTGTCAGGCATACATCGAGATTTCGTCCCTCAAAATTGGGATCATAGAAATCATATCAAGGCAATTATTGGAAGGCATTTCCCTGTCAGGCTACGTAAATTCGGCAAGAGATGTGCTAAAGCACTTGGGTTTGACGTTGTAACTGATTACTGATGTCATTCACTTTATCAGATCCGTGAGGTGATCCTATGCCCCTGCATACAACAGAAGAACTGCTGGCGTGGATCACTGAGCGGAACCGGACGGTGCACGTCTCCATCCGAAAGATCACGCTGGAGGATTCGGAGGCGTGGTACTACAACGAAGCCGGGGGATATATTGAGAACCGGAACAAGAGCTTCTTCCGAGTCGCTGGGATGCAGGAACTGTTAGGCGGCCAAGTGGTCTCCGAACAGCCGGTGATCGTGCAGAACGAGATCGGGTACCTGGGCATCCTGTGCCGACGGTTCAACGGGGAGATGCACTGCCTGATGCAGGCAAAGATCGAGCCGGGGAACATCAATCACATCCAGATATCGCCGACAATTCAAGCGACGAAGTCTAACTTCACCCAGAAACACAAGGGGGACAAGCCTCCGTATCTGGACTACTTTTTGAACGCGTCGGAATATCGCATCGTCGTGGACCAGATCCAGTCGGAGCAGTCGTCACGGTTTTATAAGAAACGGAACCGGAACATTATCCTGGAGGTGGACGAGGACATACCGGTGTTGCCCAGCCACCGGTGGATGACGGTGGAGCAGCTGAAAGAGCTGATGCGGTATGACAATCTTGTGAACATGGACACGCGGACAGTGCTGTCGTGCCTGCCGCTGGAGGAATACATAGAGGAGATAAAAGACCCGGCGCTGAAACGCTCGGCAGAGGGGACGGAGCGGAACATCCTGCCGGAGATATACCAGTACATCAACAACTACAAGATGTTTGACGAGAGCAGATATCGTCTGGTTTCGTTGTATGACCTCAAGAACTGGCACATGCGGGATGGTGAGTTCGTCTGTGAACATCCGTACAGCTTCAAGGTGGTGTTCTGCGACATCGAGATCGAGGGCCGTGAGGTGAGGCACTGGACGCAGCCGCTGTTTGAGGCGGTGGGGAAAGCGACGTTCGGATTGGTGACGGCAGTGGACAACGGCATCCGGGAGTTTCTCGTCAAGGCGGCGCCGGAGGCGGGGTGTTTCGACAAGCTGGAGCTTGGTCCCACGGTACAGAGAGAGGCCACATGGGTCGGTCCGGGAAACGAAGTGGACAAGCTGTTCGACGCACATCTGGCCAGTGGTGCTGGGGTGAGCTTCGACACGATGCTCTCGGAAGAGGGCGGCCGGTTTTACCATGAGCAGAACCGGAACGTGATCCTGGAGATAGGCAAAGCGGAATTGCCGGTCCTGCCGGAGGGCTATTTCTGGACGGACTATAAGACGCTGAACGACTTGGTGCAGGTCAACAACTGCCTGAACATCCAGCTGCGGAATCTGCTGGCGGTATTGGAGTGGTGAGGATGAAGATCGGGATATTGGGCACGTCGGAGATCGCGTTCCGGCGGTTCCTGCCGGCGCTGGCAGGGAGTGAAGAATTTACATACGCGGGCGTGGCCAGCCGGACGCCGGAGAAAGGCAAACCCTTCCAGGAACAGTACGGCGGCGGGGTCTATAACGGTTATGACGCGCTTTTGTCGGACAGGCGCATCGAGGCAGTCTATGTGCCGCTGCCTCCGGCACTGCACTATGAATGGGGCAAAAAGGCGCTGGAGGCGGGCAAACACCTGTTTCTGGAGAAGCCCTCCACCACAACCGCGAAGGATACGAAGTTGCTGGTGGAGCTGGCGGCGGAGAAGGGCCTGGCGGTGCACGAAAACTACATGTTCCAATACCATGCCCAGATAAAGACACTGATGGGCATCGTGGAAAGCGGACGCATCGGAGAGGTGCGTCTGTACCGGATGGCGTTTGGCTTCCCCCGGCGTGCGGCCAATGACTTCCGGTATGACAAGTCCCTGGGCGGCGGGGCGTTGCTGGACTGCGGCGGGTATACGCTGAAGCTGGCGGGCCTGCTGATGGGCCAGACGGCGAGAGTGGTCTATTCCAAGCTCAACTATACAGATGAATTTGACGTGGACCTGTACGGGAGCGCGGCGCTGGTGAACGACGCGGGGGTGACGGCCCAGGTTAGCTTTGGGATGGACAACAGCTATAAGTGCGAACTGGAAATATGGGGCAGCAGGGGCTGTATCACCACAGGGCGCATATTCACGGCGCCGGCGGGGTTCGTGCCCACAGCGGAGGTCCGGATAGGGAATGAAACGGAGACGGTCCGGCTCCCCGCAGACGACGCCTTTGCCGGGTCCATCGCCCGGTTCGCGGAATGCATCCGGGATAAAGAAGCGAGAGAAGAAAATTACCGCACCATCCTCCGCCAGGCGGTGCTGGTGGATGCGGTGAGAGGAGCTGACAGTTGAAAGCGGCAGTTTTGGGCGCAAACAGCTATATAGCGCGCAACTTCCTGCAAGTGAATACTACGTCCCATTATGGGGAAGTGTGTGCTTTCGGCAGGGATTCGGAACAGGCCGATGGCCTCACTGGCTATCGCCAAGTCGATTTTGACGACTTAGCTGATATAGAGGAAGCAATAGGTGGATGTGACCTGATCTATCTTTTCGCGGGAAAGACAGGGACGGTCCGGGGATTTGACGCGCCGGATGAATTTTTGGACGCCAATGAGAGGCTATTGCTCCGTCTGTTGAAGGCATATCGCAGTATTGGTTCAACGGCGAAGATCGTGTTTCCGTCCACGCGGCTGGTCTATAAAGGAAATGATATGCCCCTGGCGGAGGACGCGCAAAAGGAGTTCTTGACGCCCTATGCGATGCAGAAATATGCCTGCGAGCAATATCTGGAGATGTACCGGCGTCTGTATGGTGTGCGGTACTGTGTGCTGCGGATAGGGGTACCCTATGGCACATTGGTTCAGCCGGTATCATCGTATGGGACACTGGACCATTTTCTGCATCAGGCGCGAGAACGAGGCCAGATTAGCATATATGGTGATGGGAGCCAGCGGCGGACGGTGACGTACATAGAGGACCTGTGCTGGATGCTGTGGCAGGTAGGTCTGGACGACAGCTGTGAGGGCGTCTATAACGTAGGCGGCGAGGATATGTCTGTCCGGGAGCTGGCAGAGCAGGTAGCGGTAGCGACCGGCGCAGAAGTGACAGAACAGCCTTGGCCGGCACAGGCGCAGAAGATAGAATCGGGGAGCACAGTCTTTGACGCAAAAAAGCTGAACGGACAATTGTCATATCGGCCGGCCATGACGGTAGAAAGGTGGATAACAGAAATGCTGCAAGAGCAAGGACACAAGACGCGGGGGGGGTACGTTTGTAACCTTCTTGTTGCCGTATGTCTCTTTGCCCGCACCGAAACGGTGCGCGTGAGGGGGATGCGAAGATGAGAGTAACAGAGCTTTCCCTTCCCGGAGTGAAGGTGATAGAGCCAACATACTTTGAGGATTTCCGTGGCTATTACTGCGAGAGCTACTCGGCCCGGTCGCTGCATGAACTGGGGATAGATGACGTGTTCGTCCAGGATAACCACTTTCTGTCGCTGAAGCGCGGGACGGTCCGGGGCATCCACTTTCAGAACGACCCGGCGGCCCAGGCGAAGCTGATACGGTGCACCCGCGGGAGCCTGTTCGATGTGGCAGTGGACCTGCGGAAGGGCTCGCCGACCTATAAGAAATGGGCGTCGGTGATCCTGAGCGCGGAGAACCGGAAACAGCTGTATATCCCGAAGGGCTTTGGCCACATCTGCATGTCCCTGGAGGACCGAACGGAGGGGCAGTACAAGGTAGACGCGCTGTACGCGCCGGCGCTGGACCGTGCCATTGCGTGGGACGACCCGGAGATAGGCATCCAGTGGCCGCCCATAAAGGCCATCGTGTCGCCGAAGGACAAAGTCGCACCCACTCTGGTCCAGAGCGACGTGAACTTTGTATACGAGCCATGAGAAAAGCGATAGTGACAGGGGCTAGCGGATTCATAGGCGGGGCGCTGACGGAGCGGCTGCTGGCGGACGGCTGGACAGTGTATGCCGTAGTGCGGGATGCCAACACCCTGACGGAGTTGGATGGCGACCTGCGCCCGATCGTGTGCGATTTCGCCCGCTATGACCACCTGGCGGAGTTGATCGGGAACGACGTTGACTGGTTTCTGCATTTTGCATGGACTGGTGTCTCCGGGGAGCTGGGCAGGAGCGTCAAGGCGCAGACGGAAAATGTCATGGCTGCCGCAGAGGCTATAGAGCAGGCGAGGCGCTTGCATACAAAGAAGTTCCTCTTTGCCGGGTCCAGCTATCAGTACCGGATGGAGCCTGCCGGCGATGCATATTTGCCCAAGAACCTGTATGGTGCGGCGAAGGCGGGGGCGGAGAGGCTGCTGTGGGCGTCGGCGCTGGCGGACGGCATGGCCTTCAACACGGTGCTGTTCACCAATGTGTTTGGTGTGGGCGACCGGTCTGAGCGCTCGACGAACGCGATACTGAAAAAGCTGCTGGCGGGAGAGCCGCTCAGGCTGATATCCGGGGAGCACCTGCACGACTGGACGTACATCGACGACGCGGTAGGCGGCGTGATGGCGGTGCTGGAGAAGGGCGAACCGGGGAGAGAGTACTACATCGGCAGCCGGAGCCCGGTGCCCTTCCGGGACATCGTCACCCATGTCCGGGATGTGATCAGTCCGGGGGCAGAGCTCTGTTTTGGGGCATATGAGGACGACGCCTATATCGACTATTCAAAGCTTGACCTGGACGCCCTGTATCGAGACACGGGCTATGAATGCACCGCGGACTTTGACGAGAGCATCCGCCGGACAGCGGCCTGGCTGAACGGGGAGAACGCGGGGGGGTAAGCTCTAGTACCTATCTGATACTTAGCATCGTTCCGGCCGTGTCGGCCTTCTGCAAAGGAGGCGCGGCATGGAGATAAGAGAACTGGCACTTCCCGGTGCGAAGCTGTTCGTGCCCACCTACTTTGACGACAACCGGGGCTACAGCACGGAGGCGTACAACGACAGGACCCTGGCGGGCTGCGGCATCACCAACAAGTTCGTGGTGGACTATGAGTGCTACAACGAGCAGGCAGGGACTATCCGGGGCATCCACTTCCAGAACAACCCCCATCCCCAGGCAAAGCTGGTGCGTATCCTGCACGGGGCGGTGATGGACTACATCGTGGACTTGCGGAAGGACTCGCCAACCTATAAACAGTGGATATGCCAGGAACTGTCCAGGAAGAACCGAAAACAGCTGTATATCCCCAGCGGATACGGCCACGCCTATGTGACGCTGGAGCCGGGGACGGTGGTGCTGTATAAGTTTGACGATTACTATGACCGGTCTCTGGTGCGAGCGATCCGGTGGAACGACCCGGAACTGGCACTTGGCTGGGAGATCAAGGAGCCGGTGCTGTCAGCCAACGACAGCGGCGCACCGTGGCTGCGGGACAGCGACGTGAACCTGAACATGGAGGTGAACGTATGAGGCGGGCGGTGGTGACAGGTGCGACCGGGTTTATAGGCCGTGCGCTGACGGAAAAGCTGCTGGAGCAGGGGGTCGAGGTGGAAGCTGTCGGCAGAGATGAGCAAAAACTGAACGAATTATATTCCCGCGGTGCAAAGACTTTCCGTGTTTCTTTTGAGGGCTATGGGCGGCTGGGTGAAGCCATTGATGCGCGGGATGTGGACGTGCTCTATCACTGCGCTTTTGCCGGCGGCTTCGGAGGCGAGGCGCTGAGGGACTATTCGCTTCAGCTGGAAAACGCAAAGCACACTTGTGATGCAGTTGTGAGCGCCATAAACATGGGCGTAAAACGGTTCGTGCTGGCCAGCACAGTCAACACGGTAGAGCTGAGGAGCCTCATAGAGGATGAGACGGTCTTTCCCCGCTATACGTGCATTTATTCCATGGGGAAGCTGGCAGCAGAGATCATGGGAAAGACGCTGGCGCACAATGGCGGGATGGAGTTTTCAACAGCGCTGATCGCCATGCCCTATGGGGAAGGAAATCCTGCGAGGACCCTTCCCAACATCGTGATGGAGCAGCTTTCGGAAGGCATCCGGCCCCGTCTTATCGAGGGAAATAACCTGTATGACCTGGTGTACATCGACGATGTGGCGGCGGGGCTGTTTGCTGTAGGAGAACACGGCAGGGAAAACCGGGATTACTATATCGGGCACAGAAAGCTGCGGACGTTCAAGGCCTGGATGACCCAATTGCGGGACATCTTATCGCCGGAAACGGAGCTGGGCTTTGGGGAATATCCCGACGCGCCGGCGCTGAATTATGGGTATATAGACCTGGACGCACTGTACCGGGATACGGGCTTTGAGTGTCAGGCGGATTTTGCCGAGAGCATCCGCTGCACGGCCGCCTGGCTGGCGGGGGGGTAACGCATAGAGAGGCTTGTGTTGTTGCCGTTCACCCTGCGCTGCTTAAGAGGGCGCTGTCATGACCCGGGCCATCGTGACAGGTGCGACGGGATTCATAGGCCGGGCGCTGACGGAGAAGCTGCTGGAGCAGGGTACCGAAGTCTGGGCTGTTGTCCGGGATGGCAGGAAGCTGGACGATATAAAAAATGAAAACCTCCATATCGTGGAGGCGGATTTTTCCGAATACCCACATCTGGCGGAAAAGATAAATATTCGTGGATTTGATGTGTGTTTTCACTTGGCGTGGAACGGGACTTGGGGAGCGCCATTCCGGGATTATGCGCTGCAACTGCAAAACGCGAAGGCTGCATGCGACATGGTGGCGCAGGCGGCAAAGCTGAGTTGCGAACGATTCATTTTGACCAGTACCATCGTGCAGCTGGAGGCCCAGCGGTATATGCTCTCGGACGAGGGAACGCCGCGGGTGTCCTGCATCTATGGAGCGGCAAAAAATACGGCGGCGCTTCTGTGCCGCATCCAGGCGGGGCAGATGGGCGTTGGGTGGAATACGGCGGTTTTGTCCAGCGTATACGGCGCGGGGGATCGGTCCGGGATGATCGAGAATGTACTCATTAAGAGTTTCCTGGCCGGGAAGACCCCCAAGCTGGCGACAGGAGAGAACCTGTATGACTGCACGTATGTGGACGACGTGGTGTCCGGCCTGATCGCCATAGCGGAGAAGGGTGCACTGAACAAGACTTATTATGTGGGGCACCGGGAAATGCAGACGTTCCGGCAAATCGTGTGCAGGATGCGGGACGCACTTGCGCCGGATATGGAATTGCAGTTCGGTGAGTACCCGGATGGGGCGCCTATAGACTACTCTCTCATAGACATGGACGCGCTGTATAACGACGCGGGTTATGAGCCGGCCATTTCCATGGAAGAGGGTGTGCGCCGGACGGCGGAGTGGATACAAAAACAGACAGAGGGTGGATGAGTTTTGAATAGCGACATCATCATTGTAGGGACAGGGTTTTCCGGGAGCATCCTGGCGCGGAAGATCGCGGAGGAGTGCGGGCGGAAGGTCACGGTCGTTGAGAAACGGGACCACATCGGCGGCAATATGTACGACGAGTACGACCGGCACGGCATACTGGTGCAGAAGTACGGCCCGCATTTTCTCAACACGAACAAGTACTTCATCATCGAGTTTCTGGAGCAGTACGGGGAGCTGTTTCCCCACGACACCCACCTTTTGAGCTTCATAGACGGACGGTATGTGCAGCTGCCGTTCAACTTCCGGACGGTGCAGCAGCTGGTAGGGGCGAAGAAGTCGGAGGGGCTGCTCAAGAAGCTGCGGGAGGCGTTCTGCGGCCGCGACCGGGTGCCCATCCTGGAACTGGTGGACCATGAAGACCCGGACATCAGCGAGTACGGGAATCTCCTCTTTGAGAAGGCGTACAGGACCTATACCAGCAAGCAGTGGGGCCTGCAGCCGGAGCAGATCGACAAGTACGTGCTGGACCGGGTGCCCATGGCGATGAGCTTTGACGCCCGGTACCTGAACAAGGACTTTCAGTACCTGCCTGAGAAGGGATTCACGGCGCTCATCCAAAATATGCTGGACCATCCGAACATCGAGGTGCGGTGTGGGGTGGACGCGCTGGAGCACATCGCCTTCGACGAGGCGGCCCGGCGTATCACCTATGACGGGCGGCAGGTGGAGATGCTCATCTTCACGGGAAACATAGACGAACTGTTCGGGCTGAAGTATGGGCGCCTGCCCTATCGGTCGCTGGACATACGGTATACCTACGAGAACAGAAAAAGCATCCTGCCCAGCGAGATCGTGTCCTATCCCCAGGCGGCGGGGTATACCCGGAGCACAGAATACAAGAAGATCACCTATGGTCTGGACCAGGATATGCCTGTGTCCATGATAGCGACAGAATATCCGCTGGACTATGACCCGGCGGACGGGAAGGCGAACATCCCGTACTATCCCGTGCTGACAGAGGCCAGCCAGAAGCTGTACGGGCAGTATCTTGCCGAGGCGGAGAAGTACGGGAACATCGTGCTGTGCGGGCGGCTGGCGGAATTCAGGTATTACAACATGGACGTGTGCATCGAGCACGCGCTGGCGAAATTTGAAGAGATAAAAGGACGCATAGAGAGAATATGAAAGGGATCATACTGGCGGGCGGCAAGGGCACGCGGCTGTACCCGAACACCATATCAGTTTCAAAGCAGCTGCTGCCTATCTACGACAAGCCGCTCATTTATTACCCGCTGTCGGTGCTGCTGCTGGCGAACATCCGGGACATATTGGTCATCTCCTCGCCGGAGGCGATAGGCGGATATAAGCATCTGCTGGGCGACGGGTCCCGTATCGGGGTACATATCGAGTATGCGGTGCAGGAGCAGCCACGCGGACTGGCGGAGGCGTTCCTGATAGGGGAGCAGTTCATCGGCGGCGACAGCGTGTGCCTGGTGCTGGGGGACAACGTGTTCTACGGGCAATATTTCTCAGGACTTCTGCAGCAGGCGAAAGAGCAGGTACAGGAGAGCGGTGCGGCGATATTTGGCTACCCGGTGACGGACCCCAGCGCCTTTGGGGTGGTGGAGTTCGACGAAAAGCACCATGTCATTTCCATAGAGGAGAAGCCGGCGGAGCCGAAGTCAAATTACGCGGTGCCAGGACTGTATTTCTACAACAACGACGTCATCGCCATCGCGAAGAATATCCGGCCGTCTGCCCGGGGCGAGCTGGAGATCACGGCGGTGAACAACGAGTACCTGCGGCGTGGGCAGCTTCGCGTGACGGTGATGGGCCGCGGGATGGTGTGGCTGGATACGGGCTCACCCAAAGGTATGCACAAGGCCAGCGGGTTCGTCAAAACAGTGCAGGAGATGCAGGGCTTTTATATCTCCTGCATCGAGGAGATAGCCTGGCGCCGGGGGTTCATAGACGACAGACAGCTGCGCAAACTGGGCGAAGAACTCAAGATGACAGAGTATGGCCAGTATCTGCTGTCCCTGGCAGGATGATCAGGATGATATTGTTGCTGTAGCAGCAAAGAAGAAGGAAAAATGTTTTTATTTAGGAGGACATACGAATGAGTGAACAGATGGGTAAGGACGTAGATCTGCAGGAGCGGGTACGGCTGAAGACGGCGGACAGAAGCGAACTTTACAGCCTGGAGCCGCCATTCCCGAAGACGAACTTCCTGATGGAGGTATCCAACGCGTGCAACCATGAGTGCATATTCTGCGCGCATCAGAAGATGCAGCGCAAAGTAGGGAAGATCAACAAGGCCCTGGCATTCGATATTTTGCAGCAGGCGTATGACCTGGGGACCCGGGAGGTAGGATTCTACGCCACCGGCGAGCCGTTTTTGGTGCCGGAACTGCCGGAATACATCGCCAAGGCAAAGCAGATCGGGTACACATATGTGTATTTGACGTCCAACGGGTCTCTGGCGACGCCGGAGAAGATCCGTGCGGTGATCGATGCGGGACTGGACAGCCTGAAGTTTTCCATCAACGCGCCGGAGCGGGAACTGTATAAGTTCATCCACGGCCGCGATGACTTCGACAAGGTAGTGGAACACCTGAAGTATCTGAACCAGTACCGGAAAGAGACGGGGAAGACGTTCAAGATCTATGTGACGGGCATCCTGACGCGGTACACAGAGAACATGAAGGACAAGTACTATGAACTGTTCGGCGACATGTGCGACCAGGTGGTGTTCAAGTATGTGTACAACCAAGGCGGGTACATGCCGGAGATCGAGACGTATCTGCGGTGCGTGAGCGACGAGGCGCCGCGGCGCAAATGCAATCTGCCCTTCGACGCCATCTCGGTGACATATGAGGGGTATCTGTCGATCGAGAACGCGGACTATGAGAATATGCTGATCGTGGCGGACCTGAACAAGGTGTCGCTGAAGGACGGCTGGTACGGGGAGAAGATGAAGGATATGCGCCGGCGGTTCATGGAGGACGACTTGGGCGGGACGCTGTGCGACGGGTGCGTACACCGCTGCCTGCGGCCGGCAAAGCCGCTGACGCCGGAGTGTTCCCATGTCACGGAGTATGTGTTTGACGACACGCTGGTCCGGCAGCGTGTAGAAAAGAGGTCGCAGTGATGGCAGAGGACTTAGTATATGTCCCCATGGCGGCAGATATCGTTCATCCCGGACATATCAACATCATCCGCATCGCGGCTGAACACGGCAGAGTGATCGTGGGGCTGTTCACGGACGAGGCCATCGCGTCCTATAAGCGGGTGCCCTATATGCCCTATGAGCAGCGGAAGATCGTAATCGAGAACATCAAGGGCGTGAGCGAGGTCGTGCCGCAGCTGACGCGGGACTACGAGGACAATCTGCGCAAGTATAAGCCCCGGTACATGGTGCACGGCACGGACTGGCGGGAGGGGCCGCTGGCGGCCGTGCGTGAGAAGGCGATAAAGGTCATGGCTGAATGGGGCGGCGAGATCGTGGAGCCGGAGTATACGAAGGGCGTGTCCTCCAGCATGATCATGCAGAAGATAAAAGAGAGACAGTAAGGAGCGCAAGGGAAATGGCCAAGACGGTATATACATGCTTTTGCACGGACGTGATCCATGAGGGGCATATGAATATCATCCACGAAGCGCAAAAGCTGGGCGATGTTGTGGTAGGCGTGCTGAGTGACAAAGCGGTGATACGGTATAACCGGTTTTTCACCATCGACTTTGCAGAGCGTTTTGCGATGGTCCAGGCAATCGAGGGCGTGAGCCGTGTGATCGTGCAGGAGGACATCCACTATGACGACGTGATCGCAAAGCTGCATCCGGACTATGTGATCCATGGGGACAACTGGAAGACGGGGACGCTGAAGGCGATCCGGGACAACGTGGAGCGGCTGCTGAGCGAATACGGCGGGCAGATCGTGGACGTGCCCTATACATACAACGAAAACGTCAAGCGGATCGACGCGCGGATGAAGGAAAAGCTGGCGATGCCGGAGTACCGGCGCAAGCGCCTGCGCCGGCTGCTGGAACTGTGCCCGATCGTGAAGACCATCGAGGTGCACAGCGGCCTGACGGGGCTGATCGCGGAGAAGACGGTGGTGGAACACAACGGGGAGTACGACCAGTACGACGCGATGTGGATCAGTTCTCTTTGCGACAGCACGGCAAAGGGCAAGCCGGACATCGAACTGGTGGACATCACGTCGCGGATGCGGACCATCGACGACGTGATGGAGGTGACGACGAAGCCCATCATCTTCGACGGGGACACGGGCGGCTTGATCGAACACTTCGTGTATAACGTGCGCTCTCTGGAGCGGATGGGCGTGTCGGCTGTCATCATCGAGGACAAGACCGGCCTGAAGAAGAACTCCTTGTTCGGCACCGAAGTGGAGCAGACCCAGGATACGATCGAGCATTTCTGTGAGAAGATCCGAGCTGGGAAAAAGGTACAGCTGACGGATGATTTCATGATCATCGCGCGGATCGAGAGTCTGATCTTGGAACGGGGAATGGAGGACGCGCTTGCGCGTGCCCATGCCTATGTGGAAGCCGGCGCGGACGGGGTCATGATCCACAGCCGGAAGAAGGACCCTGCGGAGATACTGGCGTTCTGCGACAAGTTCCGTGCGGACAACAAGATGACGCCGATCGTAGTGGTGCCCTCGTCCTTCAACTCGGTGACGGAGGCGGAATTGGTCGCCCACGGCGTGAACATCGTCATCTACGCCAACCAGCTGACGCGCAGCGCTTTCCCTGCGATGCAGCAGACGGCGGAGGATATCCTGAAGTACCACCGGGCGCAGGAGGTAGACAGCCGGCTGATGCCCATCAAGCAGATCATCACGCTGATAGACGAACTGTGAGAGAGGCAGCGGAGAACAAATGAGGGTAGAACAACTGATAAAGAGCATAGGCGCGGAGTTTTTCACCGGTGTGCCGGATTCGCAGCTGAAGGCGCTGTGCAACTGGCTGATGGCGACGTATGGGATAGACCCGAAGCACCACATCATCGCGGCCAACGAGGGCAACTGCACGGCGCTGGCGGCAGGGTACCACCTGGCGACAGGGAAAGTGCCCGTGGTGTACATGCAAAACTCCGGCGAGGGGAACATCATAAACCCGGTGGCGAGCCTCATGAACGACAAGGTATACGGCATCCCGTGCCTGTTCATCGTGGGATGGCGTGGCGAGCCGGGGGTACACGACGAACCCCAGCACATCTACCAGGGCCAGGTGACGGTGAAGCTGCTGGAGGACATGGACATCGCCAGCTTTGTCATTGGTAAGGAGACCACGGAAGAAGAGGTGCAGGCGAAGCTGGCGGAGTACCGCCGGCTGTGGGCAAAGGGCAAACAGTGTGCCTTTGTCATCCGCAAGGGCGCGCTGGAGTTTGACGGCAAGGTAAAGTATGAAAATGCCAATACGATGCGCCGGGAGGAGATCATCCGGCATGTCGTCGCAGTAAGTGGGACCGACCCTATCGTGTCCACCACCGGTAAGGCCAGCCGGGAGCTTTTTGAGATCCGGGAGGCCAACGGCCAGTCTCATGGGTATGATTTCCTCACGGTGGGCTCTATGGGCCACAGCTCCTCCATCGCGCTGGGTATCGCGCTGCAAAAGCCGGAGAAGAAGGTGTGGAGCATCGACGGAGACGGCGCGGCGCTGATGCACATGGGCTCCATGGCGGTGATGGGCGCGAACTGCCCCCAAAATGTGGTACATATCGTCATCAATAATGGGGCTCATGAGACGGTAGGCGGTATGCCGACAGTAGCGGGGAAGGTAGACCTTGTGCAGATCGCAAAGGGATGCGGGTACCCCAACGCAGTCAGTGTGGACAACTTCGAGGCACTGGACGAGGCGCTGAAAGAGGCCAAGGCGAGAAATGAGTTGTGCCTCATTGAGGTGAAGTGCGCCATAGGCGCCCGTGACGACCTAGGCCGTCCTACCACAACTGCAAAGGAAAACAAAGAGAATTTCATGGCCCATTTGTAAACGTAATAAAGATATGAAATATGTTTATCAAATTGTCGGATCAGGTCTGTTCGGAGCAACCTGGCTCGGACTATCCGGCCCTAGCCTTTTGACGCATACCTGCCGCGCAAACGCCCATATACCAATGCCTTTTCCTCTGTATGTGGGAACGCGAGCGTTCCCACATACCTGAAAAGCCTTGAGCGGCAAGACTTTGCGGGCTGTTTGAGGCCTGTACAAATCGAAAAAGTTGACCTGCTTTAGCGTCGTTTACCGAGATTCAGGACGCAAAAACAGGTCAACTTTTTTGTTGTGTGGCGTATTGTCAGAATACGGACAATGTACTGGTCCTGCGGCGGTATGCTGTGGATGTGGGCGTTGTCCGCGCCATAGCATTTCCGCTCTATCAGTGAAGGTAGTGTAGAATAAGTTGCGCAAAAAAGAATAAGCAGAAAAAGAGACATAGTTTGCAGTCTCTGGTAGAATGAGGT